>JAUVIG010000120.1 GCA_030592825.1 Chlorobiota bacterium
ATAAAAACTCAAATCAAAGTAAAATTTCAACATCATCTTGGTCAAAAGGTGTTTATAATGTCAGTGTAATAACAAACGATAAAGTAATTGAAACTATGAAGATTGTAATAAAGTAAATTTATCAATAAAAAATAAAAGACCTGCCAAAAACTTGGCAGGTCTTTTCATTTTAGAGGATATAAAATAATAAAATTATTTTTTTATTCTCATATTATAAAACGTACGATAAACAAAATACAAAGCAAGAAGAAAAAATACACCCCCTACATAAGGAGCTATACCTTGGAATTTTTCTGCAATAGATATTTCCATGGCTAATAAACCAAAAAGTGTTGAAAATTTAATAATTGGGTTTAACGAAACAGAAGAAGTATCTTTATAAGGATCGCCTACAGTGTCGCCGACAATTGTTGCATTGTGTAAAGGAGTTCCCTTTTCTTTTAAATCAACTTCAACAACTTTTTTAGCATTATCCCAAGCACCACCTGCATTTGCCATAAAAAGTGCTTGAAATAAACCAAAAAAAGCAATCGAAATTAAAAAGCTTACAAATAAGGAAACAGGTGCATTTGTTTCTCCGGGTGCCGAGAAAAAAGCAAATGCCAAAACAAATGAAAACAATGCAACAAAAATATTAATCATACCCTTTTGTGCATATTTAGTACAAATTTTTACTACCTTGTTTGAGTTTTCTAATGATGCCTTTTTAGGAGCATCAGGATCAAGATTAATATTTGCTTTAATAAATTCTACCGCTTTATATGAACCGGTAGTAACAGCTTGTATTGAAGCTCCCGTAAACCAATATATAACAGCGCCTCCAAGTAAAAATCCAAATATTGTATAAGGATTAATCAAGTTTAAAATTTCAACAGGGTCAATTCCGAGTTGTTCTTTTATCAGAAGAATCAAAGAAAAAATCATGGTAGTTGCCCCTACTACCGCTGTGCCGATAAGTACAGGTTTAGCTGTTGCTTTAAATGTATTTCCGGCTCCGTCGTTTGCTTCCAAATAATGTTTTGCTTTTTCAAAACTTGGTTTAAATCCGAAATCTTTTTCAATTTCTTCACTAATACCTTCTTGTTCCTCAATTAAAGATAATTCATATATAGATTGTGCATTATCGGTTACCGGACCGTAACTGTCAACAGCAATGGTTACAGGCCCCATACCCAACATACCGAAAGCAACTAAACCAAATGCAAAAATCGGTTCATATACCATAAATTCGCCTAAATATTGACTTGCTAAATATGCAACAAACATCAATACGAAGAATATCATACCAATCCAGAAAGCACTGAAATTGCCGGCAACGAGACCTGATAAAATATTCAAAGAAGCACCTCCTTCTCGCGAGGACTGCACAACCTCTTTTACGTGTTTTGATTTTGAACTTGTAAAAATTTTAACAAATTCAGGTATCAGTGCAGCAGCTAATGTTCCGACACTAAAAATGACCGCTAACCATATCCATAAATTATTTTCATAACTATTCAGTAACCATTTACTGACAATAAAACATAAACCAATTGACAGAATTGAACTGGTCCACACTAACCAAGTTAAAGGTTGTTCAAAATCAATTTCCTCTTTATGTTGATATTTCAATTTACTGATAAAGCTATTGATGTAAAAAGCAGCTATAGAGCTGACTACCATCATAATACGCATAATAAAAATCCATATCAATAAATCAACTTGAAATTCAGGATTTACTGCAAGAACAATAAATGTAATAAGAGCAACTCCGGTTACACCGTAAGTTTCAAATCCGTCAGCAGTCGGACCGACACTATCTCCCGCGTTATCACCTGTACAATCAGCAATTACACCCGGATTACGAGGGTCATCTTCGGCAATGTTAAATACTACTTTCATTAAATCAGAACTAATGTCGGCAATTTTAGTAAAAATACCTCCGGCTATACGCAATGCACTGGCTCCAAGAGACTCCCCAACTGCAAAACCTATAAAACAATATCCGGCATATTCTCCCGGAATAAAAAGTAAAATTGCAAGCATCATTGTCAACTCAATACTTATGAGCATTACTCCAATACTCATTCCGGCATTTAACGGAATATTTGAAAGACTGAGCGGATTCTTTTTTAGTGAAGCAAAAGCCATTCGGCTGTTAGCCAAAGTATTTATTCTGATACCAAACCATGCAACACCATAAGAACCGAGAATACCCATTACTGTCCATCCGATAATCATTGTGAGTCCGTCAAATTTAACGTCTTTTAAATAACCAAAGTAAAAAACAAGTATAACAACAATGAATATGAATAATCCGATTAAAAATCGTCCTTGTTGCAAAAGGTAAGTTTTACAGGTTTCGAAAATCACATTCCCGACTTCAAGCATTGATTTGTGAGCTTTTATTTTTTTAATTCTCAAATATTGCCAAAATCCAAAACCAACCCCCAGAAATGTAAACAAAAATCCCCACAACAACAACTTACTTTCTCTGATGGCTTCGGGAATAACCAAGTCTGCTTCACCTGCAAAAGATATAACAGGTATAACAGATAACAATATAAATGTTAACAGTAATTTCTTCTTCATATTTAATTTTTTAATATATTTAGCGGGCAAATATAAAAACTCAAACGTTTACGGAAAAATTTTAACCCGCATTATTTATAAAAATTTAAAAAAATCAGCTATTTTACAGATTATCACGTTTTTACAGACTTAAAAATAATCATAATTCTCATTAAAAATTTTAGTACTGATGCCTATTTTGAAGATTAAATTTTTTTGATTAGCCTGTCCGGTTTTAACATGTCGATATTGCACTCCGGTTTCAAACATCAATTCATATTTTGGATTAATTAAATAAGACGCACTAAATTCAGCATAAATAAAATTACTGATTGAGCCTTGTAAAAACTTAATTCCGTAATCATTTGACCTTAAATTATAAGATAAATATATATCACTTCCGTAATTAACGGAATCAGTATCAATGCCTTTCTTTGCAATAACTAATTCGGCATTTGTAAAAAATCTTCCTTTATTATATCTGATTTGTGCTAATCCTTCCAAAAAATTTGCACCCGTAGGATGAGCAAGTTCTTGAACATAATTTCCGTAATTTAAATTTGCAATACCTCCGTTAGTATATGCTTCTCCGTGTGAATATGTGTAAGGCCTTACAATATTTATCTCTCCTCTGAAAAATAAGCCTTGCATATTAAACAAATTATATGATTTCAAACCGGCTTGTATTCCGAACTTATTTCCCCACCATCCGGAACCGTCATTGATTTTTGAAATAATTAAATCATCCAATATAAATTGAGAATATAAATGAACAGATTTCCATAATCTTAAGTTTAATCCGATACCAAGTAAAGAATTATCAGAAGTTCCGGCAGAGAATTCAACAGGTCTGTAAAAAATAACAGGATTAAAATATGCAAATTCATAACCTGCTCTCCTGCCCTCTTGATCATATGAATTTGAAATAATTGACTCAAAAAAATTAAAATTAATTCGTTTTGTTAAATTCAGACTTAAATAATGTATAAATACGGCTTTATTATATAATACAGACTCAAAATCCGGGTTTATAAGTTGAATATCTTTCAATTTTGCTGCCATCCATATATACTTAATCCTCCAAATATTTGCTGTTGCTTTTACATACGGATATGCATTACTGTTATCTGAAAGAAATAATGAACGATGTCCGTTACCCAAGAAATTTTTTCCTCTTCCGAGATGAAAATAAAAATGCTCTGATGCTTTATAAGTCAGTTCTCCCGTTAAAGACGAAAAAAGATAATTGTTGTTTGTTTGTGAAATTAAAATTCCGTAATGAGATATAATTCCGAGAGAGTCTGCATATTTTGATTGAAAACTCGGAAAATCAGTTCTTGAAATAAAAATATCTGAAGTAAAATACAGCTTATTCTTAAAAAAGGTCTTAATATTTAAACCGGCTTTAAATCCAGAATATAATGAAGATTCATTTACATCATAGAATACCCTTGAATCTATAATAGGATTTGCCTTGAATTTAAAGTTTTTGTCTTTATAACTTATTAAATCGTTATTTAATAAATGATCGACAATTTTACTTGAAACTATTACATCCTTTAAAGAATCTGACTTTAATAAATCATCGGGTGTATATGGTTTTATTGTTAAATGAAAAGTCGGATCAGAAGAAACTGACCGTTCTTTTAATATCTGCGTATCATTATGTAATCTGATATTTTGAGCATTTATACTAATTGTTGATAAAAGTAATAATACGAATATGAAAAAATAACCTTTCCCGCGTATAATATAAATTAGTATTTCCAAATTACTTATTTTTTATCCTTTTGATCAATTCCGGTATATAGAAAATAATCATAGCCGCAAGCAAAAACACTAAGAGTAATCTTCTGATACCTATCAGATTATGCATATACATAGCTGCTGCACAGAATAGTATATTAATCAACACAAGAATTAACACAGCTTGCTTATGTGATAAGCCTAATTGAATAAAAACATGATGAATATGTTGCTTGTCGGGTTTAAATATTGGTTTCCGTTGAAAGAATCTGATAAACATAACCCTTAATGTATCATATAACGGAATGATTAATATTGCAATTGAAATTGCAGGCGCTCCGTATTTAGCATAATCAAAATTATGTACAATGTTTTTCTCATTAAATTTGATGATTAAAACCGAAATAATTAATCCCAGAATTAATGATCCTGTATCTCCCATAAATATTTTATTCTTCTTACTGAAAACATTATATCTTAAAAACCCGAATAAGGCTCCGGCAACAGATGCAGATAATATCGCATATTGATATTCTTTTGTTAAATAAAACCACATACCCAAAGTACCGGCAACAACAACTCCTATGCCGGCTGATAATCCGTCTATCCCGTCAATTAAATTAAACCCGTTTATAATAACAAGAAATACAAAAACTGTTAAAGGCAGACTTATATATTGAGGAATTTCTGTTATCCCAAAAAAACCGTGTAAATGTGTTATTTGAAGATCTGTAAAAAAAACAATTATAAATGTAACTAAAATCTGTCCCAGCAATTTTGTAAAAGGTGCTATTAATAAGATGTCATCTTTTATACCGATAAAAAATAAAATAATTATACCGGCAATTATAAATTTCAATTCAGGTATTTCGGTAATATCTGAAAAAAAGAGGCTCGAAACCGTTAATCCCGAAAAGATTGCTAAACCGCCTAAAGTCGGAATGCTCTTTGTGTGAACAGTTCTGTCTCCGGGTTCATCAAATAAATTCTTCAGCTCCGCAACTTTCACTATAGACGGAATAGAAAAAAGAGAGATAAGTAATGAAGCAATAAATGCTCCGCCTATAATATATTCTTCAGAAATTGATTCAAACATATGCCATTACTGAAAATTATAAACAAATATAGCTTGTCCCGATTTTTTTTCGGGATTGTCTGTAATTTTGTTATTTACTATTTTTTAAGCTGTTCAATTGTTTCATTGCTGCATTGTTAAATTGTTAAGAGACAACCTACCGGCAGGCAGGCAGGCAATGTAACAATTAAACAATGCAACAATTCGATATTTTATTAATACACAACAATGTCGACTTTTTTTCGGAAACTTCCGGAAAAATCTATATCTTACATTTTACAAAGGTCATTATTTTTCTTAAAAAAAAGAAATATGAAAAAATATTTTTGAGTTACAGAAAATAATACTTTATTTACTCATAGAGACTTTATTATTAATTAAAGGTTGCATTAAATGAATACATTTGTTACAGGAGGAACCGGAATGACCGGAGCTCATTTACTTCTTAAACTTACAGAAAAAGGATATAACGTTAAAGCTCTGAAAAGAGAAAAAAGTAATATTGAAATTACTCGGAAAATTTTTAATTACCATTCCGGTAAAGGAGAAGAATTGTTTTCAAACATCAATTGGATCACAGGAGATATATTGGATTACGATATTATTAATAAAGCATTAAAAAACATTGATCATGTTTATCATACTGCTGCAATGGTTTCTTTCAAACCATCTGAAAGACATAAAATGATTTATAATAATGTACAAGGAACGGCAAATATTGTAAATGCTTCATTAAAAAACGAAATTAATAAACTATGTCATGTCAGTTCTGTTGCTGCTCTGGGAGAAACCACAATTGGTGAAGAACTTACAGAAGAAACTGAAAAAACCGATTATAAAAATGTATCAGGATATGCAATAAGTAAACATCGTTCTGAAAGAGAAGTATGGAGAGGAATTGCAGAGGGTCTTAATGCAGTGATAGTTAATCCGTCTGTAATTCTCGGTGCCGGAAATTGGTATCACGGAAGTCCGCGTATGTTTAAAACAGCTTGGGAAGGACTTGATTATTATACAAAAGGAGAAAACGGTTTCATTGATGTAAGAGATGTTGTTAATACAATGATGCTTCTTACTGAAAGTGATATTAATGCGGAAAGGTTTATTCTCAACGGAGAAAATCTGCCTTTCAGAACTGTTTTTAATATCATAGCAGATAACTTAAATATAAAAAGACCAAGTAAATATGCAAATAGTTTTATGTTGCATACGCTAAAAACCTTTGATATATTAAAATACTACATAAGCAATAAAGAACCGAGATTAACAAAACATACTTTGCACTCGGCACAACAAATACATACATGTTCAAACAAAAAGATCAAAGATGTTTTAAACTATAAATTTATACCGATTGATAAGTCAATTAAAGACATCTGTAAAATATTTCTGCGTGAATTCAATTCAATTTAGTAGTTTTGCGTTATAAGCATAGTTGAAAATCAAAAACAGAAATATTAACAACAATTTAAGTAACAAACCTGACACAACTGCGTATAAATAACAGATGAAAAAAATAATCTTGATATTATTTTTAATAAACATTTTTACCGGTACTCAACGAATTAATGCCCAAAATCCGTTGTGGACAGACGGAACAGCATTTACGGTTCCTCAACAAAAACTTGAAATCAGTCTGTTCAGGCCTGCAAAATTCGGACTAACAGAAAAAGATGAATTTTCTGCACATCCCGCAGCTTTTTTTGTAATGCCTCATGTATTTTACAAACGCAGGTGGATTAAATTTAAAGTTTTTAAGTTGAAATTTGTGATGTCTTCACGTCATGGTTTATATTATCCTTATTTTGCTCTTAAATTAAACAGAAGACTATCTTTCGGTTTCAGTGAATTAGTTCCCGAAGATGCACAAATACCACACACACTTGCACTGCAAAATGAAATTATTGTCAGTCATTTTTTAAAAGATCCCTCTCATTGCAGCTCAGGAAACTATTTAATAACAGGACGATTAGGTTTTAAATATGCTTTTAAATTCAGCCCTTTTGAACATCCCTTGATCTATCAATCAATTTTATACAGAGAAACAGTGGTATTAGTTCCGGGATTTGTTTGGTATGCAGGTGCAGATTTAGACGGACACCTTAATTATATGTTCAATTATTTTATCGATCTCGACTTCTATTCATACGAATTCATTAAAAATTGGGCAATTGAAAGCAAATTGGGAATAATGGGATACAGAGGCGAGCATCTTAGTGCCTTTGCCGGAGTAAAATTAGGCTTTTCAACCATACCCGACAGAAACAGATTTCTGATAATGCCGATTGCCGGAGTTTCATATACTTTAAATTTCCGAAAAAGGACAAAACACGGAACCGAACTTTTTAGAAAGCAAATCTTCAAACACGATAATTCGTTGGAAAGAGATGATAAATATTACGAAGATCTTGAAAAACGGGAAAATTTAACAGATACTATTTATTAAAGCCTCAGCAATTATAAGATCATTTTTTGCTGTAATTTTTATGTTCTCCGGATTTCCTTCAATCAGATTTATTGTAACGCCTAATCTTTCAACAACCGCAGCATCATCAGTAAAACTTTCTTCATATTTTAAAGAATATGCTTCTTTCAACAGTTCGCTCTTAAAAGTTTGCGGGGTTTGTATTTCTTTGTAATTGTTTCGGTTAATTGCAAAATTCTTTAATCCTTCAGTTTTTCTTAATGAAAAATAAATATTCCGAGAAGCAACAGCATTTCCTTTTAAACGAGCAGTTTTGTATGTACTCTCAATTGTTTTGCCTGATACCAAAGGTCTTACTCCGTCATGCACAGCCACAAGACCTGCACCTTTTACTTCTTGCAAAGCATTTTTTATCGAATTAAATCTTGTTGTTCCCCCTTTCACAACAGTATGCTCTATCGCAAACTTATGCTTATCACAAAGGTTTTTCCAATACGATATAAATTCTTCGGGAAGACTTATAACTATGTTCAAATCGTTACTATAATTAAAGAACCGTTCAATACTATGCATTAAAATCGGTTTCCCTTTTAAAAGAAGAAATTGTTTCGGTACATCCGATTTCATTCGGCTGCCTGTTCCGCCGGCAGTTATTATTACGTAATTATTCATTAGCAATTTTTGTATATTCTGATTCGATTGTTTTAATATCTTGTTCACTCATCATTAACATCTCAATTTGTTCTGATAAAAAAGAGATTATTTCTTCTTTTTGTTAAACATTTTTATTTTTCATCAATTTCGCTCATTCGTTTATTAATAAAATTATAAAATCCTGATTTCCCGGAAATTTCCCAAATTTCATGATCCCAATCAACAGTAAAATTATTGTCATCATTTACCCTTATGAAGCATTGTGCATTTCCTCCGCCATCAGGAAAAAATTCAAGCAAATCATTAAATGAATATCCGTCAGCTTTGACATTTTGTTCTTCACAAATTGGGTTCATCATTTCCCCCATTACTTTAATGTCTTTAGAATTCAAAATAAAATTTGCATTACATATTTCACCAAATCCGTCATGGATTGAGTAAAATTCTTTTAAATCATTAGGAATCACCCAATTAAAAGCAACCAAGCTTTTGTTCGGTTCAGGACTTTGGTTTGGTGAGCCTCCTGTATAAACTCGATAGTATTCCCTGTCATCATAAAGTTTCATATCAAGTAAATAATGCAAATCCCAAGTTTCCGTTTTTTTCTCTGCATATATGAATTTACACCTTTGTTTAAGAGCCTTAATTATGTCCGGTATTTT
This sequence comes from Chlorobiota bacterium, assembly GCA_030592825.1. Lineage (GTDB taxonomy): Bacteria > Bacteroidota > Bacteroidia > Bacteroidales > JAADGE01 > JAADGE01. The sequence goes on from JAUVIG010000120.1 coordinate 9,113, forward strand.
ATTTTTTATTGGCTTGAAATTAGCCCCAATAAAATCTGATATATTTTGGTTATTTAATGATATCCAAGGGCAATCTTTCGGGAAATTACCTAAAACATAATAATTATCACTATTGCGACATTCAAAAACAAGTTTAATTCCTTCAAAACCATATTTGTTAATTACTTCATTCTCTAAATTTGTTGTTCTTTCAAATTCGATATTAAAATCTTTTTTTAAATCTCTTTTTAGTTCAGTTTTCAGTTTATTTTTTAACTCATTACTAATATTTTCATAAACAACAACCTTATTGTCTTTAGTTTTCCGTCTATTGTATCTAAAAAAAGATAATATTCCCATTATTATTTATTTTAGAGTTTTTATTTCAATTTTTTAGAACG
>JAUVIG010000121.1 GCA_030592825.1 Chlorobiota bacterium
GCTTAAACCAAGTAATAAAAGTAACTTCAGGTAAAATATCTTTTATTACTGTTACACAATTCTGCCAAATTTCTTGATGATTTTTTGTCATTTATGGTTTTATATTTACAAAAGTTATTTAATAATTCTGAAAATTCGGGAATGTAAATTTGAGAAATTTTTTTTATATAAAAAAATGGTTTTTTACTTGATTTTTTCAAAAAAAATCTATTTGAATAGTTTTCAACAAATTAATAAATAAAAAAAATTAAAAAAAAATTAAAAAAAATGTATAATACACTATATTAGGAGTTTAGAGCGTTTCCTGTGTTAATTATTTGTTAATAAGGGAGTTGTTTAAAAAATTACACATGTAAAGAAAAATAGATATATTCTAATAATAATTTACTTCATTTTTTTATCCGATTTATAACTAATACTTTAAGAATTCTTCATATGTAAGCATTAAAATATTTGATTATTTTTTAATACTTAAAATATTAGAAAATAAAAATAAAATTTGTTAATAATCTTGCAAACGTTTGCGAATTCGTTTGCAAAAATTAATCATTTCAAATCCTTATATATTTATATTTATTGGGTAATTTTACATCATTCCAAAAAATAATTATTATATATACTAATGTAAAATGAAAAAGATAAAAACTTACCTCATATTTTTCTTAATTACAGCATTTTTATTTTTTTGGGCAGAATACTCAACAGCTCAAATTAATGTTTCAGATGGTTTAAATATGCCCGGTGCATGGGATAACTGGGATAATCCGCCGACAAATTTAGTCTTTGCCGGAGAGGCTGAAACATCCGGAGGAAAAGTTAAATTGATGACAGAATTAAGTTCTGTCTATCAAACAAAATTCCATGTTGCTGCAAGCGGAGGTAATGTTACAGGCGGAACATACGAATTTCTTTTTACAAGTACTTCTTATGGTGACCCTTGGGGAAATAAATGGACAGACGTAAATGTTACCGTAAACACTTTACAGACATATACGTATCATAATGACGGTGGAGGCAGCAATAATTCAGTAACATTATCAAATGATAAATGGTACACAATGAATTTTGAAAATATCGGATATGAAGATACTCGTGCTATTTTTATGCAAATCTCTTCCGAGCCGGCAGAGATAACATCTGTTTCACAAAACCCGATGATGCCGACTTCTTCTGATGATGTTGAAATAACTGTTGAGTTAAATCATGAAAAAGCAACAGATGAATATTTTTATATCAGATATACAACAGATAATTGGACAAGTTCAAATTTATTGTCTGTAAACTTTACGGGAATTAACGGTACCGGAACTATCGGTGCAGAAATTGATGAAACTGAAATTGAATACTATATTTTTTCAACTGTATTTAATATGCCTTCACAAGATTTCGATTTAATTACTGTAAATTATGATAAAAACGGAGGCGATTATTATTCATATACAGTAGGCGAAGAATTAACATGTGAAGGACAAACCGGCGTTTTAACAACTGATCCTGCTTTTCCGCTTCAAGAAGGTCCCGTAACAATTACTTTTGATGCAACACTCGGAAACGGAGGACTTGCCGGTTATGAAGGGGATGTTTATGCACATACAGGTGTCATAACTTCTGAAAGCAGCGGGAATAACGATTGGTTATATGTTGTTACTGAATGGGGTGAAAATACACCGGAAACAAAGTTTACTAATATCGGAATTGATTTATATGAACTTTCAACAGCAAACATAAGAGAGTACTACGATGTTCCGGAAGGAGAGGAGATTTATAAAATCGCAATGGTAATCAGAAGCGGTGAACCGATTATTCCGGAAGAGCCTGATAATTTTTATGTTGCAAGAAGTGCCGACGGAAGCGATATCTACATTGATGTTTATGATGAAGGTTTACATGTAAAATTATTGAGTCCGAATAAAAAGGATCCTTTGGTTCCTTTAAACAGTTTAATTCCAGTTTGTGTAACAGCAATGGATGCAACAACAATTTCTGTGTTAATTGATGATATTTTAGTACATCAAGATAATGCTCTTGAAACTATGTATGCATTGAATACCGGAGATTATGATGTTGGAATGCATGAAATTATTGCCGATGCTGATGACGGAAGTTCACATGCTTATGATACAACTTTTTTCTTCATCAGAGGTGATGTTGTGATTGAAGACTTGCCGTCAGGTGTACATAAGGGCATAAACTATATTAATGATAATACAGTAACTTTGGTTCTTCACGATCCGCCGGCTGCAAAAGATTTTGCTTTTGTAATCGGTGATTTTAATAATTGGACGGCAAGTGATGAAGGATATATGAAAAGAACGCCTGACGGTCAATATTATTGGACAACAATAACCGGCTTAACTCCCGGTGTTGAATATGCATATCAGTATTATATTGACGGAGAGCTGAAACTTACCGATCCGTATTGCGATAAAGTTCTTGACCCGTGGAATGATAGATACATTCCGGAAACGACTTATCCAAACTTAAAAGACTATCCTTGGGATCAAACCATAGGAATTGTTGGTGTACTTGAAACAGATCAAGATGAATTTAGTTGGGTTATTAATGATTTTACACCTGTTGCTTTAAATGAAACGCAATCTAATTTAATTATATATGAATTATTAATAAGAGATTTTGTTGAGAGCCGAGATATAAAAGGTGTTATTGATACCTTGGATTATCTTCAAAATCTCGGAGTAAATGCTGTTGAATTAATGCCCGTAAATGAATTTGACGGAAACGACAGTTGGGGGTATGCACCTAATTTTTATTTTGCACTTGATAAAGCATACGGAACAAAAGATGATTACAAGACTTTTATTGATGAATGTCATCAGAGAGGAATAGCAGTTATATTTGATGTTGTTTATAATCACATGTACGGAGGTTCTTCCTTTGTGCAAATGTATTGGGATGACGAAAATGAAATGCCTGCCGTAAATAATCCTTGGTTTAATCAAGAAGCTACTCATCCTTACAGCATTGGTTATGATTTTGATCATGAAAGCACATACACACGTAATTTAATAAAAGATAATTTAACTTACTGGATGACAGAATATAAGATTGACGGTTTCCGTTTCGATTTATCTAAAGGATTTACACAAACTTATTCCGGCGATGTAGGAGCATGGAGTCAATATGACCAATCAAGAATTGATATTATTACAGATTATTACAACCATGTTAAATCTGTTAATTCTGATGCTTATTTTATTTTAGAACATTTTGCAAATAATGATGAAGAAGTTGTTCTTGCTAATACCGGATGTTTACTTTGGGGAGTACATAATGAACAATTTAATCAATGTACCATGGGTTGGGACATTAATCACGATTTTTCTTGGGCAACTTATTCTGAAAGAGGTTTTACTTATCCTAATTTAATTCCTTTTATGGAAAGCCATGATGAAGAAAGGCTTATGTTCCGAAACCTTGCATACGGTAACGGTTTTTCGGGAGATACAACTGTGTCTCTTCAAAGAATTGAAGCTATTATACCTTTTTATATGGCAATTCCCGGTCCTAAAATGATTTGGCAATTCGGTGAAACAGGTTACGATGAAAGTATAGAACTTTGTTCAGACGGAACCTACAGTGATGATTGTCGAACATCTGCTAAACCAATTCATTGTGAATATATGCAAGATCAAAGAAGACAAAAATTATATTGGACTTATGCCGGAATGGCAAAACTGAAAACTGAAAATGAAGCATTCAGGAACGGAACTTTCGGCCAAGATCAAAGCGGTCTCGGAAAAAAGATGTGGATCAGTCACGCTTCTTTAAATGTTTCAATTACAGGTAACTTTGCTGCATCTTCGTTCAATATGACTCCTAATTTCCAACATACAGGAACTTGGTATAATTATTTTACAGGAGAAGAAATAAATGTAACTGATGCCGGCGGTCATTCAATATATTATGAACCGGGTGATTTTTATGTATTTACAGACACAGATTTGGGAAAACCCTATGCAAACTTAACATTTAACGTAAAAAATAAGAATAATGAAAATTTAAATGATGCACTTGTTGAAATACATAATTATAGTTCAAATTATACTGCCGGTTCAGGAAATGCCGGTTTTATTTTCGGTACAGATATTGAATTAACTTATACCGTTTCCAAAACCGGATATTATCCGCAATCTGCTACCGTGCAAATGCCAAATCAAGATCATACAATTTATATTATATTAGGCGAATCAAATATAGAAACTGTTAGTTCTGAAGAAATCTTTATTTATCCTAATCCGGCAAAAGATAAATTATATTTCAAAATTGAAGATATAAATAATATTTGTATATTTGATATTTCAGGTAAGTTGATAAAAAAGGTTCAAACAAAATCCGGTCAAAATTCAATTAATATTTCCGAAATTAAGAACGGACTATATATTCTTCGATTTGATAACGGAGAAGAACTTATTTATAAAAAGGTAATTATAAAAAATAACTAAAATATTTAGGAGCATGAAATTTTATTATTCATATTTTATTAGTTTTATTTTCATTGCTTTTATAACTGTTACAGCTTATTCTCAAGTTGCAATAAATGCAGACGGGGCAGTCCCTGACGGGTCATCAATGTTAGATATTACTTCAACATCAAGAGGGATGCTGATTCCCAGAATGCTTGAAACAGAAAGAACAAGCATTGCTTCTCCGGTACAAGGATTAATGGTTTATCAAACTGATAATACCGAAGGGTTTTATTATTATAACGGTTCCACATGGCTTTTTATAGGCAATGAAAGTAATAATCTTTGGACAAGGCAAGGTACATATACATATTTGACTTACACAAGTGATAGTGTCGGTATCGGAACAACTTCTCCGAATATGGAACTTGCCGTAAACGGTTTCGCAACTGCAGAGAACTATATTAGTACAATTCATTTATGGCAAGCAGGAAGTGTATATGATGTTACAAATACCACTTTACAAGATTTATCAAATTGCGATTCAGGTATAGAACCTTCTGTATATGAATCAAACGGAAATATTGAAGTTAAACTTGTAATAAGACTGACAGAAGCAAACGGTAACGGAAATGAATTTCAACTCAAAGCACAATATTGGAATGGTTCTTCTGTTGTTAGTGTAACTCCTGTTTCAAACTCCGATTCTTGGACTTGGGGACAAACCAACAGTACACCGTACAGAGCTGTTGTAACAAGCGAATGGAAAACTTGGAGTGCGGGAACTAATGCTTGGGAAATACATTTAAACGGAAAAAAATCATCAGACGGAGGTGGCAGCCTTAAATTCAACAGTGCATATTTATTAGTAAGACCGGCACAACCTTAAATAAAAATAAATTATAAATTTTCAAGATAAAAAAATGAGATATACATTAACATTATTTTCAGTTCTGTTTATTTTTTCTTTAAATGCACAAGTAGTAACAACAATTCCTGAATTTCCGATTCCGAGTGAAAGTGTAATCGTTACTTTTGATGCATCATTATGCGATTGTAATTTAATCGGATATACCGGAGATTTGTATGTGCATACCGGCGTAACAATTGAAGGGCAAGGACAATGGCAAAACGTTATAGGAGACTGGGGAAATAATTCGATACAACCTCAACTAACAAGAATCGGGACTGATTTATATGAATTGGAAATATCTCCGTCAATTAATGATTTTTACAGTGTTTCAGGAGGAGAAATTGTTACCGAAATGTGTTTCGTATTCAGAAGTGCAGACGGAAGTATGCAATCTGCGGATATTTTTGTTGATGTTTTTTCCGGGGAGGGCATTAGTATAATTTCACCTGACTCTACGGCAATATATTCTCCCGGAATAGTTAATATTAATGCTGTTGCTCTTTTTGCAAATGAAATGACTTTGTTTGTTAATGATATTGAAATTACGACACAAGCCGGCAGTGAATTGGATTATGATTATAATGCCGTTGATCCCGGAATAAATACTGTAAAGATTTCAGCAACAGACGGTACTGATACAATTGAAAAAGAAACATTCTTTTTTGTAAGAGGTGATAATGTGATTGAAGATTTACCTTCTTCGGATTTAGTTGACGGGATTAATTATATTGATGATAATACTGTAACGCTTGTTCTGTATGCACCTTTTAAAGATTTTTCTTTTGTTAAAGGAAGTTTTGATGATTGGGACTTGTCTCTTGATAATCAAATGAAACAAACAACTGACGGTAACAGATATTGGGTTACACTTACAGGACTTACATCCGGTGTTGAATATATATATCAATATATTGTTGACGGAACAATAATAATTGCTGATCCATACGCAGACAAATTATCCGATCCGTGGAATGATTCTTACATCAGTAATACTACTTATCCGAATTTAATAGATTATCCGAGCGATAAAACATCCGGTATTGCATCTGTTTTTCAAACGGCACAAATACCATATACTTGGGCAGATGATGATTTTGTAAGGTCTGATAATGAAGATTTAGTGATTTATGAACTTTTGATAAGAGATTTCGTTGCTGCTCATGATTATCAAACATTAATTGATACAATCAGTTATCTGAAAGATCTTGGAATAAATGCAGTGGAATTAATGCCTGTTAATGAGTTTGAAGGAAACAGCAGTTGGGGATATAATTCTTCATTTTATTTTGCTCCGGATAAATATTACGGTACAAAAGATAAGTTGAAAGAATTTATTGATGTTTGTCATCAAAATGATATAGCTGTTATTATGGATATTGTTTTAAACCATTCATATGGTCAAAGTCCTTTGGTTCAGTTATATTTTGATCCGAATGCAGGTAGTTGGGGGCAACCTACTCCTGAAAATCCTTGGTATAATGAAACGTCTCCAAACACTTCATATTCTTGGGGTTATGATTTTGATCATGAAAGTGCCGATACAAAAATATTTGTATCAAGAGTAGTGAAATATTGGTTGAATGAATATAAATTCGACGGTTTTCGTTTTGATTTTACAAAAGGTTTTACCAATACTCCGGGTGAAGGTACGGCATATGATGCTTCACGAATTGCAATTTTGAGAGATATTGCTGATACTGTTTGGGCAGCAAGTCCGGGTGCTTATGTAATTTTGGAACATTTTGCTGATAATTCCGAAGAAAAAGAATTATCTGATTACAATATGATGATTTGGGGAAATGTTACCTACAGTTATGCACAAGCATCCATGGGATGGGGGAGCGGATGGGATTTTTCTTGGGTATCGTATCAAGAAAGAGGATGGAATAATCCGAATTTAATCAGTTATATGGAAAGTCATGATGAAGAGCGCATGATGTACAGAAATTTAAATTCCGGTAATTCTTCCGGAACTTATAATACAAGAGATACTGTAACTGCCTTAAAAAGAGCAGAACTTGCAGGTGCATTCATTTTTACTATTCCCGGTCCGAAAATGATTTGGCAATTTGAAGAACTCGGATATGATGTAAGCATTGATGATCCGTGCAGAGTTTGTGAAAAACCCATTTTATGGAATTATTATGATGAAGAAAATCGAAATGATCTGTATAAATTTTTCAGTGTTTTTATTAATTTAAAAAAAGAACATGAAGCATTTGCCACTGATGATTATGAACTTGATTTGGACGGTGATTTAAAGCAAATAAATCTGTTTCATACGACTATGGATGTGGTAATATACGGAAACTTTGATGTTGAGGAACATTACGGTATTCCGAACTTATCATCTTCAAGTACTTGGTTCGATTATTATACTCAAGAAGAATACAGCAGTGCTTCAAGTTTTACATTAGCTCCGGGGGAGTATAAAATATTGACATCTGTAAAATTAGATTTACCTGATATACCCGGAATTCAAACGGCTCCTGTTGCAAGTAATGTTGTTATTACCGGTGAATTGTCAATTGGTGAAACACTTCATGCAAGTTATACTTTTACAGATAAAGACGATGATCCGGAAGGAGAATCTATTTTTCAGTGGTACACAGCAGAAGCCTCTAACGGAGCAGGAACTGAACTTATTTCCGGAGCTGATGATACAACATATACTTTAACTTCTGCTGAAGCAGGAAAGTACATTATGTTTGAAGTGATACCTGTTGCTGTTTCCGAAAGTAAGTCGCAAGGCGATGCCGTAAGAAGTGGTTATACTGGTGAAGTGAAACAATCTTACGATCACTTATTTATAAAACCGAGTATAGTTGAAGATTTTATTACAATTGATAAACTTGAAACTTATAATTTAATTCAAATTTTTGATATACAAGGAAATATCGTTTATGAATTAATTCCGGAAAGTAATGATAAGATTGATTTGAGTTTTTTGAGACCGGGAATTTACATTGTAAAGTCTGAAAAAGCAGGTGATTCAGAAGTTTTAAAAATTGTTAAGATGTAATAAAACTTGCAAAGACAGCTTTTATTATGATTTTATAAAAAAACACATTTTTGTCCCGTTAGATTAATTGCTGTTGCAATTAATCTAATGGTACGGCAACCAACCAAGCGTAAACTTTTTTACCAATATTTAGTCCGGCTGACGGACAGATTTACATAAAAATAAATTTTTTAAATTAATTTTCCGGTTCTTTTTAGTTGTGAAAAAATACGCATGTATATACAATAAAGACTTTTTGCCAATCTTTTTTGCTGTTTAACAAATTACTTATGTTGTATATACGTAAACCTTTTTTTCATTATTTTTTTTTGTATTTTTGAATTAAATTTTGAAATAACCTTATATTCGCAAGTCAGGGTTTGACTCCTTTATTATCAGACATTTAATTAAAGATATTTTGCCCAAGTCAAGCCCTGACTATCAAGCAGTTAAATGTCCTGTTGCGAATTCAAGGAATAACTTTTTTCGGATGAAAATCAAAAATACAATTATTGTCTTAATAATATTTATTACAAATACGGTTTTTTCGCAAAACCAAAGAATTGTTGACAGTCTTAAAACAAGAATTAATAATTCAAAGCACGATACAAGTTTAATTAATACCCAAGTTAAATTAGCTTATGAATATAAACATTACAATCTTGATACAGCACTGCTGTATTCCGATTCGGCATTAAAAAAATCTTTACAAATTAATTACAGAAAGGGAATTGCAGATGCATACAGATTAAAAGGCACAATAGCTGTTTTTTTAAATGATTATCCTCTTGCCGACAGTTTACTGAATATTTCATTAAAACTCTATATTGAAATTGATGACCGGGAAGGAATTATGGAATCATATAATAATCTTGCTATTATGGCTTTTTTTATCGGCGAAAATCAACAAGCATTAAAATATTATTCTAAAGCTTATGAAATTGCCGAAAAAAATAATTTTATTCGACAAAAGGCTCTGTATTTTAATAATATATCTATGGTTAATACAAATATGGGCTATTACGAAAAAGCTATAGAAAACAGTCTGAAATCTATAAAATTATTTAATGAAATAAACAGCCCGAGGGATATTGCACGTTGTAATTTGAATATAGCTTGTAC
>JAUVIG010000141.1 GCA_030592825.1 Chlorobiota bacterium
CTGATTTACAACTTATCAACAAAGCAATAATTATTAAGATGAAAAAATGTTTCATAGTTCTAATATTAATTGATTATTTTATTATGATACCCAACGTTTGGCTAAAAAGCGTGCAGGATATAAAACTGCAACTTTTCATTTTGCTTGATAGCCAAATTTTAAATTTTACCTTTTAAATTATTTACAAAATCAAATTAAAGATTTTGCGGTGTTTGTTTCTTATTCTTACTTTCAATTTACAAACTTCGCCTGCATGATTTTTTAGCTGTTTGTTGGGCATCGTTTTTTAGTCATCTATAAGGTCTAATTTCCAGTTTGTGTTATTTCTTTTTTCTTTCCAATCCCAATATGTCCCATAAAAATCATCATGTAACATACTATCAACCTCATTTTCCTCATTAAAGTCAACTAACATAATTTCTGTCCATTCTCCATATTCAATTTCAGGGTCACTTGTTCCATCTATAATGTTAAGAAATGAAAAAAACACCTCTGCTGTATTACTTGCAATTACTTTTCTTAATGCACTTTTCAAGTCAGAGTTTCCACTAATTTTAGTAATTTCTTCTTTCTCAACATCAGTCAGTCCACCATTTGAAGGATAATTAATCAGTCTTTCAATTCTATTGTGTTCAATATCATTTGCGGTATGATTTGCATATTCTTCAATCATCTTATGAATACTAACCAAAAGAGTCTTTTTATTTTCTTCTGATAATTTCATTTGTCAATAATTTGTTTAAACGGTTTCCAACTTGAATTCTTCGATTTCCTCTCTGCACCGTACCCAAGTGGCATATCATATATTTCATTTATACTTTTGTCAATGTCTAATACTTCTTTTAAAGAAATAATTTTATAATTATTAATCATATGGTCATCTTGCCCGCACAAGAAACCCCATTGTCCATCATCTAAATCATGAGTAACCAACAATATGTCACGCTCATTATTTAAAACATGGTTACATACAATGCAGGCAACATTTTCTTTTTCGTTAAACCTAAAAGTCGTTTTATTTCTAAATAGCTTTTTAATCATTTTTTATGATGCCCAACATTTGTATATCCGTAACTCAATTTTTTTCCGGTTGATATATCTGCATTGTGCAGATAACCCTTTTTAGTTTTTATTGCCTTTATTTTTGTTAAAATTATATTTTTTAATTAGTATATCCAAAGGATTTGTAATCTTTTTATTCATTGTATTTACTACATGTGTGTATATTTCTGTTGTTTTACTACTCTCATGTCCTAATAAAACTTGTATATTTCTTAAATTTTCTCCGTTTTCTAAAAGATGTGTTGCAAAAGAGTGTCGCAAAGTATGTGGTGTTGACCAAGGATTTGTTCTTGATTTTTGTTGAGCTTTCCTAAAAATTTTTTGAACACTTGTTGCACTGTATTTTCCGCCATCCGGGCTTTCAAAAAGCCAATAGGCAGGTTTGTATTTTATGTAGTATTTTCTTAAAATTTTCAATAAATTTTCCGAAAGTAAAGTTCTTCTGTCTTTTTTCCCCTTTGCACCCTTAATAAACACATAAGCATCATCTGAACGGATATCATCAATTCTTAAATTTAACAATTCGCCTACTCGTAAACCACAGCTGTAAATAGTATACAGAATCGCTTTGTGTTTAAAATTTTCAGGAGAATTAATTAAGCTGAATACTTCTTCCGAACTAAAAACATTCGGTAAGGTTTTTGCTCTTTTAGGTCTTTGTATATCATAATATTCACGGGGCATTTTTAACACTTGCTCATAATAAAATTTAATTGCATTAATTGCAATATTTTGTTTGCTTTCACCTATTTTATATTTGGTAATCAAATAGAATACGTAACTTTCAATTTGCTCTTTTGTAACACTCTTTATATTAAAAGTTTCAAAATATTTTAAAAACCGTGCTAATTCAGATTTGTAGCTTCGGATTGTATGCGGGCTGTATGCCTTTAAAATCATTTTTTGTTCAGCTTCCGTCAAGGCAAGAATCGAAACTTTATTAAGTGTAAATTTAGGGATTACCGGTGTGTTTTCTTCGTTAAGAATTTGATATTTGCCTTTGAAAATTGTTTTCAGCATTTCAAAATTTTCTATAGTGTTCAAAACACTCCATAATCTTTGTTGTTTATGCCAAAACCTGCTTTCAACCGTTTTTAACAATTTTCTTTCTTCTGTCATCTCATACGGAATAAAAAGTTTTATTCTTTTAGATTTAGGATGAGGTGAATAAATTATTATACTCATTTTGATTTGATTTATATCAAATTTTTATTGCAATATATAACTTAATTTGCAGAATTTCAGGGTATAATAAACTTTAATCGAACATAACCGTTCATATCCGATAAGAACCGTTCGAAACGAATATAAATAAATTTTCGTATCTTTGAAGAAAAAAATATGCAAAGAAAATGCAAAATGTGTCAAACACCAATCCAAGGCAGAAGTGATAAAATATTTTGTTCTGTTCATTGTAAAACAGAATATCATCATAAATTACGACGTGTAACTGCAATTGCAATCAGAGAAATTAATAAAATTTTAGCAAGAAACCGTTCAATTTTACTTGAAGTTATGGGAAAAAATTCAGTTCAAAAAAAATTACCGCGTTTAGTTCTTGATAAAAAGAAATTCAACTATAAATACCATACACACATCCAAAGAAACAGCAAAGGCAAATTATATTTCTATGTTTACGATTTTGCTTGGATGGAATTTTCCGATAATGAGATACTTATTGTCAAAAAGAAATAATTAAATTGTTGCATTGTTAAATTGTTACATTGTTTAATTGTTTCTTTGCTTCATTGTTGAATTGTAGAATTGCTTGATTGTTTCATTGCTTTGCTGTTAAATTGCTGAATTGTTAATAACAGCAAAATATCTTCTTTTTTGATAATCTTTCAAGATAATTTTACATTTTTGCAGAAAATAAATTAAGAATATCAAGGAAAGTCTGAAATTAATTAAATTTCAAGTTTCCAATTTCAAATACAAACTAATATGTTAAGTTCAAGCGAAATAAGAAAAACGTTTACCGACTTTTTTAAGTCTAAAGATCATAAAATAGTTTCTTCTGCACCAATGGTCATAAAAGATGATCCTACATTGATGTTCACAAATGCCGGAATGAACCAATTTAAAGATATATTTCTGGGAAATGCAGAGGGCAGCCACAACAGAATTGCTGATACTCAAAAATGTTTAAGAGTTTCCGGCAAGCATAACGATTTGGAAGAAGTGGGGCATGATACATACCATCACACAATGTTCGAGATGTTGGGCAATTGGTCTTTCGGAGATTATTTTAAAAAAGAAGCCATAGATTGGGGATGGGAATATCTTACTGAAGTTTTAAAAATAAATAAAAATAATTTATACGCTACTGTATTTGAAGGGGCAAAAGAAGAAGGTTTAGAGGCAGATAATGAAGCTAAAGAATTCTGGAAACAACATCTGCCCGAAGACCGAATTTTATACGGAAATAAAAAAGATAACTTTTGGGAAATGGGTGCAAACGGTCCTTGCGGTCCTTGTTCCGAAATCCATATAGATTTGAGAGATGAGGATGATAAAGCAAAAATTTCCGGAAGAGATTTAGTAAATAAAGATCATCATTTGGTTATTGAGATTTGGAACTTGGTGTTTATTCAATATAACAGAAAAAAAAGCGGTGAATTAGAAAATCTTCCTGCAAAACATGTTGATACAGGATTGGGGTTTGAGAGATTATGTATGGTTGTTCAAGGCAAAAAATCTAATTATGATACAGATGTTTTTCAACCGATTATAAAGAAGATTTCTGATCTAAGCGGAAAAACATACGGAGTAAATCAAGAAACAGATATTGCTATGCGAGTGATTGCCGATCATTTGCGTGCAGTTTCATTTTCAATTACCGACGGTCAATTGCCCTCCAATACAGGTGCCGGATATGTTATTCGAAGAATATTAAGACGAGCAGTTCGTTACGGATATACTTTTCTAAATATGAGAGAGCCCTTTATCAATGAGCTGATTGACAGCATGATTGAAGTGATGGGAGATGCTTTTGTTGAACTGATTAATCAAAAAGATATAATTAAGAAAGTAATTTATGAAGAAGAAGTTTCATTTTTAAGGACTTTGGAAAAAGGAATTCGATTATTGGATAAAGTTATTAAAACAAACAAACAAAATAATAATAAAGTTGTAGAAGGAGCAGCTGTTTTTCTCTTATATGATACTTATGGATTTCCGTATGATTTAACGGAACTTATTTTGCGTGAGCAAGAATTGGAAATTAATAAAAAAGGGTTTGATGAAGCTATGGAATTGCAAAAATTCAAATCGAAAGATGCTGCAACGGAAGATAAGGATGATTGGGTAACTTTATCAGAAGATGATGTTGAAGAATTTATCGGTTATGATAAAACAGAAGCAAATGTAAAGATTACAAGATACAGAAAAGTGAATGTAAAAGATAAAGATTTCTATCATTTGGTTTTCAATTTTACACCTTTTTATGCTGAAAGCGGCGGACAAGCAGGTGATACCGGTTATATTGAAGCAAATAAGGAAAAGACAGAGATTATTGATACTCAAAATGAACATAATGTGATTATTCATATTACAAAACAATTGCCTTCAGATATGAAGCTGACATTTAAAGCAGTTGTTAATTATAACAAGCGTAAACTGACTATGGCAAACCATTCGGCAACTCATTTAATGCATAAAGTATTAAAAAAAGTCCTTGGTGAACATGTTGAACAAAAAGGTTCTTTGGTTGATCCGAAACATTTACGTTTTGATTTTTCTCATTTTCAAAAAATGACAGATGAGGAAATCTTGACTGTAGAAAAAACAGTTAATGAAAAGATACGAGCAAACATTTTGCTTGATGAAAAACGTGCAGTGCCTATGGCAGATGCAACAGCTATGGGAGCAACAGCTTTATTCGGTGAAAAATACGGAGATCTTGTTCGTGTAATTAAATTTGATGATTCAATTGAACTTTGCGGAGGAACTCATGTATCGGCAACCGGAGAAATCGGTTTCTTTAAAATTATTTCGGAAAGTGCCATTGCTGCAGGTATCAGAAGAATAGAAGCAGTAAGCTCTGTTGAGTCTGAAAAATATATTTATAACAAACTTCAATTGTTAGATGATATTCACTCACTTTATAAAAGCTCTAAAAACCTGAAACAAACTATTGAGACCGCGATTGAAGAAAATAAAGAACTGAAAAAAGTTGTTGAGAATTTTGAAAAGCAAGCAATAAAATTGTTAAAAAAGCATCTTAAAGGAGCTGTCAGAGAAATTAACGGAGTAAATGTGCTGGCTGAAAGGATAGATGTAAGAAATGCCGGACAATTAAAAGATATTGCATTTCAGTTGAAGGGAGAAATTGATAATTTATTCTTTGTTGCCGGTGCCGAAATTGCCGGTAAAGCAAACCTTATTATAATAATTTCTGATAACATAGTGAAAGATAACAAATTAGATGCAGGACAAATAATCAGAGAAATTTCAAAAGAAATAAAAGGCGGCGGCGGCGGACAAGCACATTTTGCAACAGCCGGCGGTTCTGATGTTTCAGGCATTAAGAAAGCTTTGGAAAAGGCAGTTGGGTTTTTAGTTTAAAGTTATATTGTTGTAAAAAGAAAAGCTGATTATTTTACGTGTTTAAGTAAAAAATCGTAATTTTGAATAAAAGACAATATAATAGAATCTTTAAACTGTAAGAAAACCCCGTCATAACAAATAAAAAAATCATGAAAATAATATCATTTACATTAAGTTTAGTTTTATTAAGCCTTATTACATTTTCTCAAGGTTCAATAAAAGTATATACCGAACTTGAAGAAGAGACCTCGCATTTTATGGTTTGGTTAAATGAAGACCCCCAAGATGCATATCCTTCTGATGAGGTTATTGTGGAAAATTTGCTTCCGGGAAAATATACTTTGCAAGTAAGTTTTAATTCAGATACAATTGCCGATTGGGTTAAGACTTTTAAATTAAAAAAGAACGAGAAAATTGTTTAGAAAGTAGTAAAAATGAAAGATTTTGGAAAAGACATAGGAAAGGTGGGAAGAGGTTTCGGTACAAAAACAGGTACTACCGAAGAAAACGACAGCGAAGATCTTGTTCAATACTACAGATTGGAAAAACAAAAAGAATAACAGTTCTTGATGCAAAAATTTATGCTTGGGGGACTCCTAAAAACCCCAATCTTTGCATTACTTTGAAATTTTAAAATCCTCATTCCGAATGCTTTCGGAACTCCGGTTTTAAAAATTTCAAAAAGCCTTAATATTTGAATTTTCAGTAGTCCCCTTTGGTTTGTGACACTAAAAACTATCACTCTAAAAAACAACCAGCAGGCAGGCAATGTGGCAATGAAACAATTCAGCCTACCGGCAGGCAGGCAATGAAAATCAATAATAAACATAATTAAACCTAAATTCAATCTCCAAAAAAAAAATATTTATTATTTGCAACAAAAATCACATTCTTCTTGTCTGATTATATATTAGAGTTCGGTTTAAAAACCGATCAGACGGATATGTTTGCAAAAATCTAATAAGTTTAATGTCTTATTTTCAGTTAATTGAGAAATCCGTCAGACCAATTTTTAAGCACATTTGACCTTTGTAAACCGCACTCATATTACATTGTCATATATAAATAAAAACTCATGAATAAGCTAATAAAATCCGCTTCTGTACTAATCTTAATATTAGCAACTTATTCAACATTTTCACAAATTAAAAATCCAAAAAATATTAAGTATAATTGGAGAACCGACCAAACGAACACAATCATTGATCCCTATGAAATTCAAGCTGTTTTACCAAGAAGAAGTTTTCCGAAATTAGATTTTCCGAAATTTATATTAAATAAAGAAGCTGAGTCGCATTATTATAAACATGAACCGGTAATTTCTATTGAATTAAACGGTGAAGCAAAAGCATATCCGCTGAGTGTTTTAATGTTGCATGAAATTTCAAATGATGTAATCGACGGTGTTCCGATTTTACCTGCTTATTGTCCTTTATGCAATACAGCAGTAGTTTTTGATCGAAGATTGAAAGTAGCCGGTGAAGAATATCTTTTGGAATTTGAAGTATCAGGTATGTTACGAAAAAGTAATTTAATTATTTATGATTTCCTTACAGAAACATGGTGGCAACACCTCACCGGCGAAGCAATAACAGGTGATTTTGCCGGATCGAAATTAACATACATACCTTCAATGATCATTTCTTACAAAGAATTTTTTGAGCGATATCCGGCAGGAAAAATTCTGTCCTATAAAACAGGATCAAAACATGAAAAAAGATACGGAACAAATCCGTATGAAAAATATGATGATGAAACAGGTATTCCATACAGACGTTTTTTCGACGAAAAAGATATTGATAAACGACTCCCTGCAATGGAACGAATAATAAATATAAAAGATCATGAAAAATATAAAATATATCCGTTTTCTGTTATTAAAAAGAAAGAAGTTATAAATGATAAATTCGAAAGTAAAAACATCGTAATATTTTATCAAAACGGAACTGTTTCAGTTTTGGATAACACAATAATCTCCGAATCCAAGGATGTTGGTTCAATAACTGTTTTTAATCCTATAGTAAATAATGAAATATTGATTTTCAAAAAAGCCGGAAATATATTTGAAGATGAACAAACAAATTCAGAATGGGATATTACCGGATTATGTACCAAAGGTGAATTAAAAGGTTCTCAAATAAAACCCGTTATTCACGGAAACCATTTTGCTTTTGCATGGTTTGCTTTTTATCCTGAATCTGAAGTTTTTACAGAAAATAAAACAGACTAAAAGATTTTAATTTCAATATTCTCGGCTGAACAAAATCGTTCAAGTAAATTGCTTATTAACAGTAAATCTCCATCGAAGTTAATATGTCCTCCGAAATTTATAACGACCAACAATATCTCATTTGTTTTGTTCCTTATCATTGTCCTTACTGAATCTGATGTAGGGCTTCCGAAAGCTCCTTTTGCATCTCTGAAAACAGGTAAACTTTCAATATTCATTTTTCCTCTTCCTATTGTATCATAATCTTCACCGGCTTTCCCGAGATCAAAAATAATATCACCGTTAATCTCCGAATAATCATAACCTCCGATAGAATAACCGGTCTTAACAGATGAAAGATTAATAACATCAACAATATTGCTTATTTGATAAATCCCTTTTCTGTTAATAATTCTGCGATGCAATGCTTCAGCAGAAAGCCTGTAACGAGCCGGTTCTTTGCCCATTGCTCTGTATGCTTTTCGTGAACTTTCAATTTGCGGTATATTTTTAACCTGATCTAATTGGATATTTGAAACTCTTTGTATCTCTCTGTCAATCTCTTTCCAAAGGTATTTGTTTAACTTTTCATATATGACATTTGCATAAACAGAACCCAATTTTATTTCGGGTGCAGCCTCTTTTATTCTCTTTGAAACGGATATTAGCTTCATAATTCAAAAATATAAAAATGTTTAATTTGACTTTTTATTACTAATGGGATATAAAAAAATATTTTAAATTATTAATATTCGACTTTACAAAATTACAAAGTTTGATTTTACAAATTATTATCGTAAATTGTATTTTTTAAAACTCAATTAACATCGAAAAAATCTTTCCTGTGAAAACTATTTATAAATATTTTGTTGTAATATTATTATTTTTCACAATAATATCAGAATCTTATATTGTCCGGTCTCAAACAAAATTA
>JAUVIG010000591.1 GCA_030592825.1 Chlorobiota bacterium
AAAATCTAACTTTTAATTTTTGTAAGATTGATATATTTTTCAATCAGACTATCAACAATTTCTTCAGTTTCTTTTGATACTTGCTTATTTTTTATATCCTCTTCCATGACTTTGAGTTTTAGATTCAATTTGATTTAGGTTTGTTTATTATGATATACGAAATTAAATTAAAAAGGTTTCAATATTTGTAATTTTTTTGTAGAAATTTAGAAAAAGCTATTAACCTGAGTTCGTCATAAGAAATTAATTACAAAAAGCAAAGAGAGGGTGAGATTTGGAAAAGAAATCTCTTGAAATAACCGTTATTACAGCAAGTTTTCCTTTTAAAAGATTGCCCCCTATTTGCTTTTCCGCCAACCGGCGGACACCATGAGGTTTTTCATATACTCCCTCACATTTTTTTGAATTATCCCGATAGTTCTGCAGAAATATGAGTCGTCTGCAAAAAACCTCAAGAAGCTGTAAATATTTCTACTATATAACAAATCATGCAACAATCTTATAATCATTTAATAACATTTCCACTTTTCCTTTCAGAACTTCAATAGTTTTAAGTTTATTTTGTAAATATTCTTCTTTGTTTAAGTGCATGGGATCAAATTCAACTTTTTCTGTTACCATTTTATAATATATGGCAGCTATTTTTTTTGCAGTTGCAACAACAGCTTTTCTGCCTCCGCTCTTTGCTTTTTTTTTCTCAAGTAATCACCAATGGGATTTTGTACTTTCCATTGTGAATTTGCTGCATCTTTGAACGCTTGACCTGCCCTGTTTTTCTTTTTTCTGATTCTTGATGAAATCATTTTTCCTCCTGTAATTTTATTGTCCGGGACAACATTCAGCCATTTCAAAAATTGTTTTTCTATCGGAAATTTCACTTTTAATATCGCAGGCTTCAAGTTGTTTTTCAAGAAAACAATAATGCTCATAAGCTATTTGCAAATTAAAAATTTACTTCACAACAGCATTTGTGATCTTATTGCCTTTTAAAGATTATGGGAAAGGTATTTTCTAATGCTTTGTTAAGAATATAAAATGAGCGATTTGTAAATATGAAATCGCTCATTTGTATTTTATCATAAGAGCTTTTACACTTGTAAAACTACTTCTTTTTATACCGTAATAATTGCCCAAACAACATATGCTAAATAAATAAGTATCAAGAAACTTCCAAAAACTTTTCCGACTTTCCATTTATTTATTACAAATAATAAAAAGACAATAACTACAGATACCAATAAAAAATAAACGGATTGTTCAATATTTCCAATATCCAATGATGCTTTACCTCCTGTTGTTAATATTATGATCATAAAAGGCAATCCTAATCCTATTAATATATCAAAAATATTTGACCCTACGGCATTACTTATTGCCATTCCGCCTCTTCCTTGTTTTGACACAATTAGTGATGACAACAAATCAGGAATTGATGTTCCAACGGCGAGAACAGTAACAGCAATAATTGCTTCAGAAATATTTAAAATATGAGCTATATGTATAGCACTTTCAACTAATACCCAACTTATACCTGCAATTATCGCAATTGACATAAAGAATACAGCAAAATTATATTTAGCCGGCGGAAAGATTTTTTTAAGAATGAAATCAAGCGGACTCATGATCTTTTCATATAATTTCAGTTCTTTATTTTCGTCTGTTTCCTTTACAGTTATCTTTTCATCAGGGTCGTTATATTTAAACATTTTACGCCAATATACAACAACTATAACATAAATAAGATAGACAGCTATTAGAATACTCGCTTCTGCATATGATACTTTTCCGTCTGCTAAAGTTAATAAAAGTAAAATAACAGATACAGCATAAAATACCAGATCTCTTACAACAGCTTGCCAAGCAATGAATGCTTTTTTCACAATAGCAGCTGCTCCGGTTATCACTAAAATATTAAATAAGGCAGAACCTACAATATTTCCGATTCCTATTGCTTCATGATTTCCGTCGGGACGTATTACAGCGAAAATTGCAACAAATAATTCCGGTGCACTGGAACCTATAGCCATTAACGTTGCTCCTGCAGCATCATGGGACATTTTAAGTCTTTCAGCAACATAATCTAATGAATCTACAAAATAGCCGTCAACAACTTTTGCCAATACATAGAATGATGCTAATAAAATTAATATATAGATAAATAACATACGTTTTATGATATAAAAAAAATGATTTTTTCAGAACTTAAAATAGTTTTATAGTGTTATTGTTTTATAGTGTTACAGTATTATGCCGGTACTGAAAATTATAAACAAATCCCGAAAAAAACGGGACGACTTGTTCAGATTATTTCGGAAAGCTATACTGAAACAAGTTCAGAGCCTGCCCCGAAGTATTTCGGGGACAAGTTGTTGTCAATAATTTTGTTGTTTGTTTTTTAACAATTTAGCAATGAAACAATTTAACAATGTTTTAGTCATTTTCAATCAAAACTTTTAATAATCCCTGTAATCTCTTTTACTTTTTCATCAAGCAATT
>JAUVIG010000553.1 GCA_030592825.1 Chlorobiota bacterium
AATTATATATGGAGTTGTAAATTTTATGTATAAAATTGCGGCACATCATAATTGTTCAAGTCATAAGATAATAAAGATGTCTGCAATTACAGTTTCAATATTATCTTTAACAATAATTATTATAACCGGCAGCCCGTTTACCAATTTAAAAATGATATTTTTTTTCGCTCTGATTAATTCATTCTTTTTCGGAATGGGAAGCATTGTAAAAATTCAATCATTAAAATATATTCCTACATCTTTTGCTTTCCCTGTTACTAAACTAAATTCTGTACTACTTATTATATATGCACTGTTTTTATTTAATGAAAGACCGGAATTTCATCAATGGATTGGTATCGGAATTTCATTGTCCGTTTTAGCATACATCAGTCTGAATATAAAATCAGAAAACAATAAAAGCAAAAAGAATAAAAAGCAAATTTTAGGACTTATATTTGCTTTACTCGCAGCATTTTCTACATCAATTTCAATGCTGACAGGGAAGTATGCCTCAACCGAAGTTCCCAAAATTAACTTTATTTTTATATCATATACTTTAGTGATGATATATACAATCATCATTAATAAATTACTTCACAAACCGAATGAAAACATAAATAAATCCACATCTAAAAAAATTATCTTATTCGGAATTATTATAGGAATTTTAAATTTTTTAGGATATTATCTTATTTTAAATGCTTTTGCGACAGGCCCTCTATCTTTAATTCAAGGCATTTCTTCCAACTCATTTATAATCCCTGTCATTTTATCTGTATTTGTACTGAAAGAAAATTTTTCATATAAAAATGCCGTTGTTGTTTTCCTTTCAATTATTTCAATTTTGTTGATTAAATTAGAATTTTAAAGCATTTTCATATTTTATTGTTTTGATGTTTCCAAAAATTATTAATTTTATAATCTTTTAATTTAAAGTTTTTGGTTTCTGATAAAAATTATAAAAATAGGCGATTTTATTTTTGAGGGCAAATATTCATTACATTCAACATTTAATAATATTTCAAACTTTATTAATGAAAATAAAAATATTGTTTCAATAGCTCATAATGATAACTATTTAAGTCCCAATTCAATATTAATTTCGGGAATATCACATAAGAATATCAAATCAATAAAAATAAATGACAAAAAGATAATTATTAATGAAACAACCATATATAAAAAAGAAATAAAAGTATTTGAGTCTTCAATAAATTTCAAAATAATAAAATCGGAAGCAGTAATAAAAAGAGTTGAAAAAATTATAAACGAAAACATTTCAGAATTTAACCCTTTAAGTTTAGCTTTTTTAATTAATAAAAAACTTGAAGAAAATTTTAAAACACGTTTTCAGAAAGCATTTGTAAGGCATATTAAGTCAGCATGGGAAGAAGTTGAAAAAGGCAATTTAATTCATGGAATTGAAAAAATAAAAGGTGCGGGTATAGGATTAACTCCGTCAGGTGATGATTTTATTACAGGTATGTTATATTCCTTAATATTTACGGAAAAAATAAAAAAAACTGATACAACTAAAATAAGAAAATCAATATACAAAGCAGCAACAAGTAAAAATAACATCTCAAGGACAATGCTGTATCATGCATATAAAGGTGCATATTTCAAGCAATTCAAAGATTTGATGAATGCTTTTATTAACAATGATAAAAACATAAAACAATATTTTAAAAATTTAATTGCGATAGGAGAAACGTCAGGCTCTGATATGTTAACCGGTTTTTATTTAGGGTTGAAGGAATTCAGATATAAATTAGAAATGCTTCAATGATGAAATGCTTTAATGCTTCAATAAAAACAAACAAAATGACAGAAAAAAATGAATTTATTGAGAATCTTAAAAAAAGAACAAAGAAATTTGCAGTTTATTATTTAAGCATTTCATCATTAAAGCATTGAAGCATTTCACAAAAAAACTAAATAACTGCAAACAAAATTATTAAAATATAATACAAATTAATTGATACAAAATATGATAAAAGGAATAATTAAAAAAGGTGTATATTTTGATTCTGTCAGTTTAATGATTGTTTCAAAAGATTTGAATAAAATTGAAGGTGTTTCAGATTCTTCCGTTATTATGGGAACAAGAGAAAACAAAGCCATTTTGAAAATGGCAGAACTTTATGTTAATATATTCGATGATGCTGACGATACCGATATGTTGATATCTGTAAATGCTGAAGATGAACAATCCTTTCAAAACGCCTTGGTTTTTATTGAAAAACAATTAAAAGCAATACGTAAAACATCTGATGATTCATCTGATTTTGCACCTAAAAGTTTTGAAAGTGCTCTCAAATTATTTCCCGATGCAAATTTATCTTTAATATCCGTTGCCGGAAAATATGCAGTTAATGAAGTTCAAAAAGCATTAAATGCAAATCTTCATGTTATGCTGTTTTCAGATAATGTATCTGTTGAAGACGAACTTAAAATGAAGCAAAAAGCAGTTGAAAAAGGATTACTTATGATGGGGCCTGATTGCGGCACTGCAATAATTAACGGTATTCCGTTGGCATTTGCCAATGTCGTAAATTCAGGGAATATAGGAATCGTTGCAGCATCCGGAACCGGCTTACAAGAAGTCAGTTCCGTAATAACTAATATGGGAGGAGGAATCTCACAAGCTATCGGAACAGGCGGACGAGATGTTAAAAAAGAAGTTGGCGGTATAATGTTTATTGAAGCATTAAAAGCATTGGAAAAAGACGAGCAAACAAAAGTTATTTGCCTAATTTCAAAACCTCCGCATCCGAAAGTTCTTGATAAAATTGCTTCTGAAATTAAAAAATTAAAAAAGCCTGTTGTTGCAAT
>JAUVIG010000190.1 GCA_030592825.1 Chlorobiota bacterium
AAACACTAATTAATAATGACAATTGTTTTCACACGTTTGCTCCGAATACTTAGAAGCACTACTTGCACATAAAAAGTTTACTGTTTATGCATCATAAGAACACTACTTATACATCATAAGATTACTTTCTGCATAACAGAAAGTGCAGTACCTTTGCAGTAAAAGATTACTTCTTTTGGAATATAATAACACTTCCGAAAACTTTTGTTTTCATTTTTTAAATACTTATATCAAAAAAAACATTGTTGTTTTTAACAATAAATCAAAGCAACAATAACAATATAACAATATAACAATTCAACAATGTAACAATGAAAAATATGAATAAATCAAAAATCAAAAAAATAATCTTCGGCATATCTTTGTTGCTGATCGGCAGCAATGCTTATTCGCAGGATTTTGTTTACGATTGGGTGAGAAGTGCCGGCGGTGAGCGGTGGGATTTGGCAAACGACATTGTAATCGACAATGAGGGAAATATTTTTATGGCAGGCGGATTCGAACATATCGCTTTTTTTGATGGCGATTCTTTGGTTTCAGCGGGAGAAAGAGATGTATTTATTGCAAAATACGACAGCCTCGGAACATTAATTTGGTTGAAAAGTGCAGGAGGCAAAAAGTACGATAATGTTACAGACATGGAAATTGACAGTGAGAATAACATTTTGCTCACCGGAAATTTTCAAGATACATCATATTTTGAGGGGCAAGAAATAATTGCCCGAGGATATATGAATAATTTTATTGCAAAATACACTTCCGACGGTAATTTAATTCAGTTAAAAAGCATAAATGCCGATTCGCGGGCTAATAAATTGTTTATTACATTAACAAACAGCGACAATTTTTTCCTTTCCGGAACCTATTATGAGCAAATGAGTATTGATTATGATACAATAGATTCCGAAGGAAAAACCGATATGTTTATTGCTCGTTTCAGCGATGATTTTATAAACATTTCCTTAATGAATATAAGCGGATTTGCAGATAATATTTTGAAAGACATTAAATATTTTGACGACAGGTTTTTTATTATTTGCGAATTTACCGACAGCATTGAAATTAATAATACAATGTATTGGTCTTACGGAAGTACTGATGCATTGATGCTGAAAGCCGATACAGCGGGTAATATTCTTAATGTAAAACATTTTGCCGGCTTTGGGAAAGACAATGCAAGTTCATTGATTATTGATGCAGACTCAAGTATTTATATAAGTGCCGAATTTGAATCTAAATTATATTTCGATGAAGATTCGTTGATTTCCGAAGGCGGAAAAGATTTGATGCTTATGAAAACCGATAAAGATTTTAATACTTTATGGTACAGGCAAATAGGCAGCACAACAGATGAATATGCAAATACACTGCTGAAAAATACCGTAAATGCCGTGTATTTAACAGGCAGTTTTATTGATTCTTTAGCAATTGAAAACAGAAGCATAGTATCCGAAGATATGACAGCTGATATGTTTATGGCAAAATATACGCCCGACGGCGAAAATATCGGATTAAAACAAGCCGGAGGCAGCGGAAACGAATACAACAATGTTGTGGTAAACGACCCTGACAATTACTTGTACATTATAGGAAACTTTTCCTACAATTTTGCTTTTGAAACTGACAGCATAAGTTCCGATTCAATTTTTGAAGCAAATAACGAAGATATTTTTATTGCACGATTTTACGATTGCGATTATGCACGTTATCCGGAAATAGGAAACGACACAACATATTGCGGATACGGAACCTTGGAAGTTTTAAATCCTGAAAGCACCGGAGGCGGTATTTTCGGAAGATACAAAAATTATTATTGGAATAACGGACAAAGCGGAAAACAAATAATTGTGTATGATTCAGGCTATTACAGCGTTACCACTATTGACAACCATAAATGTTTCGTAAAGAGCGACAGTATTTTTATTGCTGTTTATCCCGAAGCCCAACCCGATCTCGGAGCAGATATAGAAGCAATACCGGGCGAAATAATTGAACTTTTCGGCGGATATTTTGAAAGCTATTTTTGGAGCAACGATTCTGTAACAGAAAGTATTTTTATAAGCACCGATACCTTGCCGGAATATACAAATTATATAAGCTTAACAGCAACAAACCAATACGATTGCTCGGCAGAAGACGAAGTAATTATTTATGTTGAAGGAGCAAGCCAAGGAAGCGGAAATCAAAATACAGGAACTTATTACGGTAACGAAGACGGCGGAGAAAACCATAATTCAAAATCCGTCAGACCGTTCCAAACGGTCAGACGGGTATCCGACGGGAATCTTGGGGAGGTAATACTCGGAGGACAATCTGATAAACAAGTAATACAAATAAAATCATTAGTATACCCCAACCCAAACCAAGGACATTTCTTTATAAACATAAGCAAAATTGACGAAGACATACAAACCGTAAGAATTTACACAGCCGAAGGTCGCAAAGTATATGAAGAAAATAACATTGCATCCGACCGATTTGAAATAAACATAAAATCAAAAGGAGCACATTATATAATTGCAGAAACATTAAATAATTTATTTTTTGAGAAAATTATAATTGAATAAAATGAAGAAGATAATTTTATATATAATATTAACGGTAATTATACCATATAGTATTTACAGCCAAGACGCATCTTTTCATATTCCTAATCAGACAGGTAATGTGCCGGTAAATCCGGTTACGGGTGCACCGAATATAAATATTCCCTTATGGAATGTAACAAGCGGAAATTTAAGTTTACCTATTTCGCTTTCATACTCAACCAACGGAATAAGAGCAAATGAAACACCCTCTGAAGTTGGTTTAAGCTGGCAATTAAATGCAGGCGGCAGTATTACATTAATGACAAGAGGAAGAAGGGGATTACCCGACACTTCAAATGTAAATAATCCAAGTTCTGATTACATCAATAGTGTTCTGTCAGGTTTTGAGGATTCTGAACCTGATTTTTATTTTGTAAATGCTCCCGGGCTGTCTTTAATATTCAGTTACAGCGGAACCAGCAGAGGTTATTATATGGACAATTTTGAAGGTGGTGAGTTTTTTCCTTTAACAGAATTGAATATTAAAATTGAATTAATTATAACCGCACCACCATTTGATACGAATGGTCATAAATTTAAAATTACAAAAGATAACGGAACACAATATTTTTTTATGAGAAGTATAACTGAAGGACATGTGATTGACTTACCTGATCCATATAGCGACAAGCAATCATTTACAACAAAATGGTTGTTGTCAAAAATGGTAAATGCAAATAATACAGATTCTATAATAATTAAATACAATGAACCTGAAGTGAATGGCAACTGGTACTTGAATGATTATTTATGTAAAGGAGAGTTTCTTTTATCAGATAATTCAATTAACGGAAAAACATATCAATATATACACGTTGCAGAAATACCTGTTGAAGAAATTATTTCAAATAATGAAAAAGTTACTTTTGATATAAGTGATGCCGATGTTTTATTAAACGGAACATACAGCACGCCTTACCATGATTGTTATTATTCACCTTTACCTTCATCTATGAATGAAGAAGATAATATTTTAAATAAAATTGAAATAAAAAATAAAGATGACCAAACTGTTAAATCATACGGATTAGACTATATTAAAAACGGAAATAACAGACTTTTCTTAAAACAAATTACGGAAATAAACCCTACAAATGACAGTTTACCGCCTTATGTTTTTGATTATAATGAAATTAATTTACTCTATCCGGTAAGTCATATAAATTATGATCCGTGGATGTATGCAACAAATTCCAATGATGAAGTTTTTCCGGAATACGGTATGCTAACAACAGTGTATTATCCCGGAGGAGGACATTCGGTTTATGAATACGAACGTAATACATATTATTTTCCTTATAATAACAGCGGTAACGAGTGGTATGATGAAGATTGGAACATTGTAATTGAAGATGAGCCTGATAAAACAAATATAACAGGACCGGGTGTAAGAGTAAAATCAGTTGAAATATTTGAAGATGATGTTAAAGTAAATACAACACTTTTTGAATATAAAGATGATGAAGGAAATTCGAGCGGAAGATTAAGTGTATATCCTGTTAACAAATATTATTTAGAAAAATACGGATATCCTTATACAGTTACAATGCAAAACTCGGCTGCATTAGATATGGGTTATATTACCTACGGGAAAATAACATCATATAGCGGCGGAAAAATTGAAAATACCGACAGAGGAGTAAACGGAAAAACAGAATATTATTATTCTTTAGAAGCTCCCGCAGAAAATGATACACAAGATGATGATGAAACTTTTCCGTATAAACTCAAAGTATTTAACAGAGAGTTTAACGGTTTACCTGATTCAACAATTGTATATGACAATTCAGACCAAAAAAAGACATTGCAAGAGAGTAATTATTCAACAACAGAAAACCAAGATGTATTTTTGAGAGGTCTCATAGTTGTAAAACCGACAGATCATCATACAGCAGTAAAATCATGGTATAAAATTTATCAAAAATCAATAAAACCCTTATACGGAATCAGTAAAACATATGCAAGCAATAATGATAATAATTTTATTTCTGAATATTTAATGTATTTCTACGAAAGAAACGAAAATACATACTTATATCCGACAAATATAAGAAAAGTACATAATGATGTAATAAACACCTACTTATATTATTCTGAAGATTTTGCGGGCGACGGCGGTGTATATGATAAAATGATTGAAAGAAATATATTAAGCCCTGTTGTTAAGAAGGAAGTTATTAAAAACGGAGTACAGGTTTCGGGCGAACAAACCGTTTTTAATATGAATTTTACAACTGAAGGTGATACTTTAATTGTTGCCGAAAAACTTAATATTTGGGAAGACGGCAGTTATAAAACAGTTAATTGGTTTCATTATAATGATAAGGGAAATCTGTTTATGACACACAGTATTGATAATGTTTATCATTCAGTTATTTACGGACATAATAATACACTGCCTGTTGTAAATATTATTAATGCACTGCCGGCACATGTACATTTTAACGGCTTTGAAGAAGGAGGAGAAAATATTATTCAAGGAGACTCAAAAACAGGAAATAACTCCTACAACGGAACATATCATTTTGATTATCCTTTAGGCTATTATGATGATTGTATATTATCGTATTGGAAAAAAGATAGTAACGAATGGATTTATCATGAAGAAATTATATCATACAATAGTAACGGTTATACTTTAAACGGACAAATAGATGAAGTAAGAGTATTTCCGACAGATGCCTATATATCAACAACAGCATATAAACCCTTAATCGGTAAAATTTCCGAAACTGATGCCAATAATGTTACAATATACTATGAATATGATGATTTCGGAAGGCTGATAAAGATTTATGATCAAGACAGAAACTTAATTAATAAAACGAAATATCATATTAAAGAACCCAATACCGGAGCAAACAATAATCAACAACAATAATCAAATATTACTAATTTTTTTTAGGATGAAAAAATTAACAATCATTATAATACTGTTTCAGATTTCCTTAATAGGGTTTTCTCAAACACCTGATTTTAATTACATAAAATCAACAACATACACTAATGAAGACCAAACTGATTCTGTAATAAGTGTTAGTTATTCCGATGCTTTCGGACGACCCTTGCAAGATATTGTTGTAGGTGCAAGCCCCTCGGGCAATGATATTGTAAAAACATATGAATATGATGAACTCGGAAGAGTAGAAAAATCTTATTTACCCTTTACAAATACTACACAATACGGTGCATTTGTGTATGATGCCGCAGATCTGCAAACAAATTTTTATCAAAGCCAAAATATTCCCGGCGGAAATATTCCGTATGCTAAAGCAGAATACGATAATTCGCCTTATAACCGAATTATTAAACAAAGCATACCGGGCGAAAATATTAACGATGTAAATGTAAGTTCAGAATTTGAACCTGCCGGAGGAAAAGACCTTTGGGAAGTAACTGATAATAATGAATTAATAAAAACCGGAACATATCCGGCAAACAGCCTGATGAAATATACGGTAAAAGATGCTGACGGCAAACTAACTTTTATATATAAGGACATTGCAGGTAAAGTATTATTGAAAAGTCAGAAAAATACAGTAGGTGAGAATTTAAAAACAAGATATGTTTACGATAATTACGGGCAATTACGATATGTGCTTTCGCCTGAAGCCGTTTCGCAAATGACCGGAACAACTTATAATAAAAACAGCACACTTGTAAAACAATATTGCTATTATTACGAATATGATGAAAAACATCAGCTTGTTACCAAGCAACTTCCCGGTAAAGAACCTGTATATTTACGATACGACAGCCAATACCGTTTGCGAATGACACAAGACGGTAACCAAAGAGCAGATGATAAATGGATGTTTATTAATTATGATAATCTCGGAAGAACAATTTCAACAGGCTTGGGTGATCTTGAAGGAGACGAACCTATACCGGATGATCCGATTATGCCTCCGCCTGTCGATGGAATAACAGCATATCTCACTTATCAATATTACGATAATTATGATTTTTTTGACGGAGATAAAAATTTAAACTTTGACGCAAATCTTGCTTATCATGATAAATTTACAAGAATAAGAGGAAAATCTACAGGCTCAAAAGTAAGAGTTATGAATGATGTTGCTGATTGGCTTTCATCAGTTGTATATTACGATAAATACGGACGCGTTATACAAACAATATCAAAAAATAATGTAGGCGGTTATGATGTTGTAAGTAACGAGTACAGCTTTGCAGGTGAGCTTTTAAAAAGCAAACATAAGCATACAAATTATAATTCCGAAACAAAATATTTGGTATATTTGTACACTTATGACGATATGGGACGTTTATTAAAAACGGAACTCTCGCAAAACGAAGATGCAAGCGGGGCAATTATTATAAATGCAATAACATACAACGAACTCGGGCAAGTAACAGAGAAAAAGATACACTCTGAAGAAGGAGGAGATTTTTTACAAACAGTGAATTACGACTACAACATAAAAGGAGCAATAACAAACATTAACAATCCCGATGCATTGGACGATGATTTGTTCGGCATGAGATTATATTATGACGAAGAAGTTTCAGGATTTAA
>JAUVIG010000127.1 GCA_030592825.1 Chlorobiota bacterium
GATGTATTTTCTTCAGTAAAAGAAAATGCCTTAACAAATGTAACAACAAGACTTACTCCGGCATCAACACTAACAGTTGATTTGTAATCTTGTGCAAAAAGATTTGTACTTGTAAAGCTCAAAACAGCAGTAGTTGTCAAAATAATTAATAATTGTTTCATAACATTTAATTCTGTAGATGTTTCAATAATTTGTAAATTGAATCTAATAAGAATATTTCTTCGTTAATTGATAAATTCCATGTATTATCTTGATTTATTGTTATTTCAGGAATGTTGTCTCTGTCGGAAACAAAATACAATTTTCTTTTTAATGCGTTAATTGTAATTTGTTTTATTAATTCTGATTCGGAATAATTAATAAGTTTTACGGGATATTTTTGCGGGAATTTAACTGAAAATTCATTAGTCAGTTTATTAAAAAAAACATTTTCGTTAGTAAAGAGTTTATGAAAAACATTTTCAATAATTAAATCTTCAGGAGCACCTTCGTATATTTTTTTATCTTTAATTAACCATATTTTATCAGCATGTTTCAAAGCAATATTAAGGTCATGTGTAGAAAAGATAATTGTTTTATTTTGTTCGTTACTTGTTTTGGAAAGAATATTATATACAGCAAATTTATTTGATATATCAAGAAATGCTGTCGGTTCATCTAATAATATAATATCAGTATCTTGAGCTAATGCTCTTGCTATCATCACTTTTTGCCTTTCCCCGTCACTTATTTCATTTATGTTTCTGTTTTGTAATTCAGTAATGCCTGTTATCTTCATTGCTTTTCTTATAATTGTATGATCTTCTTCCGAGTTTCCGTTTGAAAAATTTTGATGGGGGAATCTTCCGAGGCTGACTAAATCATATACTTTCAAAAATCTTGTTCTTATAATTTCTGATGAAACAAATGAGAGCTTTTTGGCTGATTCAACAGCAGAGTAATTATTTAATTTTATACTGTCAATATAAATGTCTCCCGACAATGGGTTTTGCAAATTTGCAAGTGTTCTGAGTAAGGTGCTTTTTCCGGAACCGTTTACACCAATTAATGCAATATTTTCACCTCTTTCCGCAGAAATATTTAAATTTTTAAGAAGAATATTCTTTCTTTTTTTTGATTGGTAACCCAATTCTGTATTTATCAGTTTTATTTTATTGTTATCAGGCATTTAATATTTAATATTGATTATTTATTAATATTTGGTTATGCAGTTATTTTTGGGATAAATTTTATTGATAAAAGTAACAATGATAAAATGATAAAATGCGTTATTGATTTAATATTATTTAGTAATCCTGTCATTTATACATTTTATCATTAATTGTTATGTAAATTCCCGAAAAAACTATTTATACATATTTTTATTAGTATGTATCTGTCAAGTTTCACAATATTTTTTAAATTTGTAGATTATCATAATTTCTGCTAAAATAAACAATTATAAGATTGAAACAATTAAACCATATAGAGTATATATTTCCTGATAAAATTAGATTTTTTTCTGATTTCACGAAAAAACTTATTATAATCGGCTTAATATTTTTTTTATTTTCCGGTAAAGTTAATGCCCAATTTTACAACGGGCACCAAATGACATTCGGAAAAAATCGTGTTCAATATATTAATAAATATTGGAAGTATCACAGATATGAAAAATTTGATACATATTATTATAAGTCCGGTGACAGTTTAAGCAGAGAAGTTGCTGCAATAGTTGAAGAAAAAATTCCGGAAATAGAAAACTTTTTTGGCTACGGACTGCAAAAACGCCTAATATTTCTTTGTTATAAAAGATTATCAGATTTCAGAGAAAGCAATATTGGATATGATTCAGGAAATGAGAACTCAAATATAGGAGGAGTTACAAGAATAATTGATAATAAAGTATTTGTTTATTACGAAGGAGATGAACAAAGTCTTAATAAGCAAATTACCGGAGGTATCACACGAGTGCTGATTAATGATATGTTATACAGCGGAAGTTACAGTAAAAAGTTTACAAATTCTACATTAATTGAACTTCCGGAATGGTTCCGTGAAGGTTTAATAAGTTATTTGAGTGAAGAATGGAGTTTTGAAATTGAAAATAGAATTAAAGACGGTTTTTTAAGCGGGAAATATAAAAAAATAAATCATTTAACAGGAGATGATGCAAAATATGCCGGACATTCATTTTGGTATTTTGTAGGTGAGTCATACGGAAAAGATGTGATTCCTAACATTATATACATGACTCGCATAAATAAAAATTCTGACAGCGGTTTTAAATATGTATTAGGACTTTCTGTTAAAGATATTTCACCGATTTGGAAAGAATTTTTTAAGGAAAGATTTGAAAAATTTGATGATGATTTTATATTGCCTGATGAGAAGTATAAAGTAGTAAGAGGGAAAAAAAACACTGTTTATCAAAACGTCAGGATTAGTCCCGATGACAGATATATTGCATATGTTACCAATCAATCGGGAAAATATAAAGTTAAAATTTATGATAAAGAAGAAGATAAAAATATTACTATAAGAAAGAAAGGACATAATTTGGATCAAATTGCCGATTATTCATATCCTGTAACAGCTTGGCATCCCGGCGGCAATATTTTTACTTTTTTTACGGAAGAGCAAGGTCGGCTTCGCATGTTTATGTATAATATTAATGATAAAAAATTGTCAAGAAGAAACATTATGTTTTTTGATAAGATTTTATCGGCATCATATTCTCACGACGGATTTTTATTAGCTCTCTCTGCCGTTATTGACGGACAAACTGATATCTTTCTGTATAATGTATCCGCAGGGAATTATGATCAGATTACAAATGACAAAGCCGGTGATTTTAATCCGCAATTTGCAGATAACTCAAGAAAAATTATCTTTTCTTCTGATCGTAACAATTTAGAACCTGTTATTAAAGGCGTTAAACCAAAAGATCTCTATATCTGCAGAGTTGATACAAAAGATATAAATATTGAAAGATTAACAAATACTCCTTATTTTAATGAAGATGCTCCCTGTGAGTATGAGAAAAATACTTATTTCAGTTTAACTGATAAAACCGGTATTATTAACAGACAAACTGTAAAATACGACAGTACTATCAGTTATATAGATACATCAATTCATTACAGATATTTCACAGAAGATTATTTGATTAGTGATTACTCGGCAAATATTAACAGTTATGATATAAATAAAAAAAACAGGTCTTTATCTGAAATTTTATTTAATAATAAAAGATTCAGTATATATAACAATTTTTTTACTCCTGAAGATAAAGTAAATAAAGTTATTCCTACATATTACAGAAATAAATTTACAGAAAAAATGCGTTATTCCGACAGTATTTTTCAAGTTGAAAAAGAAGCTGTTCTCTTGCAAAAAATTAAGTTGGACAGTTTAAGGAATGCCCCGCCTGACAACTTATTACATCCCGACAGTATTCCTGTTGATATAAATAATTATATATTTGAAAAAGAGAGAAAATTAAAGTATTATGAGATAAATCCGATTATTGATACTATAGCGAAACAGGTTGATTCCGTTATGCTTTTGCCTACTTTTAACTACTTAACAAATTTTTATACAAACCATATCATACAACAAGTTGATTTTGGGTTTTTAAACAATTCTTATCAAGCATATACAGGAAGTGCGTTTTATTTTAATCCCGGTTTAAATATATTTACAAAAGTAGGGGTATATGATCTTTTTGAGGATTACAGAATAACAGGCGGATTTAGATTAGGAGTAAATTTCAACAGTTTCGAATACTTATTCAGCCTTGAAAATATAAAGCATAAAATTGACAAGCAGTATATTTATCATCGTCAGACCTTTGAGAGTTTATATGAAGACAGTTTGGGTTATTATTTCTACGGGAAAATATATTCAAATGAGGCAATGTATGTTTTGAAATATCCGTTTGATCAAGTTTCATCGGTTAAGGCAACTCTAATTTTAAGACATGACAGAGGTGTATTCTTATCAACAGATATGGGGACTTTAACCCAACCGTCAGCTCATCAGTTTTTTTCAGGAATAAAATTGGAATATAATTTTGATAATGTAAGAAGTTTAGGAAGCAACTTATACGACGGGACAAGATTTAAGCTGTTTGCTGAATATTATCAAGAGGTAGATCAAGAATATACCAATTTGTTTGTTGTGGGTGCTGATTTCAGATTTTATAAGAAATTGCACAGAAACTTAATTTTTGCAAGTCGATTTGCAGCAAGTTCGTCTTTTGGAAAAAGTAAGTTGATATATTATTTGGGAGGAGTTGATAATTGGATGGTATTAAATCGTAATAAGATGCAATTTGATTACAGTGTGAATATTAATCAACAAGAAGATTATGTTTATCAGGCAGTTGCAACCAATATGAGAGGTTTTGTTCAAAATGCCCGAAACGGTACTAACTTTTTCGTAATGAATAATGAGATTAGGTTTCCGGTGATACGATATTTAGCAAACAGACCTTTAAATTCAGCTTTTTTAAATAATTTTCAGATAGTAGGATTTGCCGATGCCGGTTCAGCATGGTCAGGATTAACGCCTAATGATGAAGCAAATGCATACAGAACTGAAACTGTGAAAACAGGCCCTGTTACTGTAATAATTGATAAAAACAGATGGCCTGTTGTTTTCGGATACGGTGTAGGGTTGAGAAGCAAGGTATTTGGTTATTTTATAAGACTTGATTGGGCATGGGGAATTGATAACGATATAGTTTTACCTCGAATTTTTTATTTATCTTTGAACTTAGATTTTTAAGGTATCAATAATCACTGTATATTCAAATATAAATTTTTTTTGATACCGATCTGCTATAGCAAACTTTAGAATTATTACTTTATAATAGTATTAACCTTTTTAAAAACCACAACTATGACAACAAAGAGAATTTTTTTATCAGCAGTTGTATTATTTTTTACTTTAAGCCTTTTCGGGCAAAATGCAGAAAATAATACTGTTAAGAACAGATCAAAAGAACTGGGAATCCATGCAGGATTTACTACAGGATTAGGTTTGTCATTCAGACATTGGTCTGAAAAGTTTGGAGTACAAATTACAGCAATTCCTATAAAATCAAACGATTTTAAATTTATAAGCGGAGGACTGACAGCGATGTACTCAATTACAAATCAAAAATATCACAGATTTTTCTTGTATCTCGGAAATCATGTATTGATTTATAATGATTTAATAGACTTTGATGATTTATTTTATAATGAAGTTACTACAGAATATATATATAATATCGGTTTTGGTCCCGGTTTTGAGGTTGGGAGAAATGTAAGATTTAATATTATGGTCGGATACGGTGCTTATAATCTTTTAGAACCTTCTGAATATAAATTGCTGCCGGCTGTTGAAATGGGATTGTATTTTAAATTATAAGAAGATGATTACTTTATGAAAGAACATTGACATAACTTCAGGTTTACATTGTTACATTGCTGCATTGCTAAATTGCTGTATAACAACAATGAAACAATGCAGTAATGTAACAATATTTAAAGTTTACGATAAAGTCGTTTTATATTGAGCAATTTTTAAAATCTATATTATTATAAAATGAAGAAAATTATATTATTAATAATCGCAACTTTTATTTTTTGGGGATATTTATACAGTCAGGAATCGGATGTATCAACATCAAAAACACAAAATATGATTGGTATAAATATCGGAATGACTACCGGTGCAGGTTTTTCATTTCGTCATTGGCATAATAATTTAGGATTGCAACTAACGCTTTTGCCGATAAAGCCGGATGATGATTTTGATATCAGTGCCGGACTTACTTTTTTTTATTTATTAAAACAAAAGAAACACTCTAATGTTTTTCTGTATATGGGACATCATTATATGAGTGAAGGATTTGCAGCAATTTATGAACTGACACCATTGGTGGATTTATTAGGCATCAATTTTGACTACAATTATAACATAGGAATAGGTGTAGGTGCAGAACTCGGTAAAAATCCGGTAATTTCAGTAATGGGAGGATATGCAGCTTATGATATATTAGGTGATTATAAATTATTACCCACGGTTGAATTGGGATTGCATTTTAAATTGAAGAAAAAGAAAGTAAATAATGACTGACTTTTCTTTTATGAGAGATAAGTGCCAATTTGGAGTATTTACAGACGATATCGTTCCAACCTCAAATAACCAAACTTGGGACACAGTATATTAAAACTTGAGTTTTGATTTAATAGCTTTGCAAGGAGATATGAATATTCAGCAAACTTGAAGATTATAAATTGCCTTAAAATTGATTTATGAAAATACAAATATTTTTTAAAACAATATTTATTGTAAAATTTTTAGTTCTTTATAAAATGCTGATGATTTTATTTTTTCTGTTATTTATAATTTCTCCAATATTAATATTCTCTCAAACTGAAGGTAGATATTTCGGCGGATCATTTAATGATGAGGCTTTTTCTGTAGTTGCTGATAATGATAATAACTTTTATTTTGTTGGTTCTGTAAGGACTTTCGAAAACGATTTTGAAAAAGTCAGTCTTTTTAAAATTCAGGAATGCAACTCTATTTTTTATGATGGATTATTAAGTATTTTCACTTTATAATAACAGTAGAACTAATTTATAAAAAGATAATATTTAAAATAATGTTTTAATATTTGTAACCTAAATAATAAAAAGTTATCAGAAACAACCTTATGAAACTTGATATAAAATAATTAAAAACTAATTAATCATATTAAAATGAAATCAAAAATTAATTTATACATTTTATTATTAAACTGTATTTTTATACTTTTTTACACCAATTCAAAAGCACAAACACCTATAGAAAACCCTGAAGATTGGATTTGTATATTTGAAGATAATTTTGATGATTTAGACACAGATATTTGGACTGTAAGAACCGGTAAGGGGAGATATGAGGAGTATTGGTCTAAAGATATGGTTGAGTTAGACACAGTTTTAGGTCACTTAAAATTATCTGCACAAGAAGTAGATCCTTCAAGTAATCCATATGGGAAATGTTATAAAGCTTCTGAGGTTTATATGGGAGATTTTGGAGATGAAAGTATTGGTAATTATAAGTATGGTTATTTTGAAGCAAGATGCAAAATGCCAAGGGGTTATGGTTTTTTTACTTCAATATGGTTATCTGTGAAAAACGGTAATGGTAGGTATAAACAATGGCCACCTGAAATTGATATATTTGAAATCGAAAAGGGAGATAACGAGGATCCAAATACTGCTACATGCTTTGAGCATTATACAAGCACAAATCATTATATCAATGCTAATGATAGAGGAGATTCTTATCGTGATTCTCCAATAGTTATTGATGATGATTTCTATAGTGAATGGCATACAGTAGGTTTAGTATGGTCTCCTGATGAGATAACTTTTTTTCTGGATGGTGAAATTATTGGCACAACAGATGTTAATATTGTGCATTTTGATTTGCGTCCTGCAATATCGTTCCAAATAAGTTCGCACTTACCAAATAGCAACACAAATTTCAGTGAAAAATTTATTATTGATTATTTCAAAATTTATAAACACCTTAATGCATTAGATTCCAAAAAGAAATGGAATAAAGCATGGGGGAATTGTTATAATTATCATAATGGCCTAACTTTATGTAATATAGAGGATGAGAATCAATGGTATATAAATTCAGATGATAAGTTTTTTTCTGGCGATTATGATGGTGATAATATAGATGAATTAATGTGTTTTTCTGAATCAGGATTTAGCAAATTAATTGAACTTGCATCTGCTGATTGGATAAGTGTGTGGGGTAATGGAGGGGAAGGCACAATATCTTATTGGAATCTAAACATAAATGACAAAATAATTAACGGTGATTTTGACGGTGACGGGCATGATGATTTAATGTTTTTCAGCCCTAATGCTAAGTATTCTGCTTTACTAAAATATGATGGGGATTGGTTTCATAGCTGGGGTAATAATGGAACTTACAAAATACCTTATTGGCGAAGTACCCAAATTGGATACTGGAATATGAATATAAATGATTCCTACTTCTCAGGTGATTTTGACGGTGATGGTTCTGATGAACTTTTATGTATTTCACATGATTTTAAATACGCAAAATTATTAAACTACTATGATGGTGAATGGTATAATGAATGGGGGAATGGAGGTTCATATTCAATTGGTGCTTGGAACCTCAACTCCGGAGATAAATTCGTTATTGGTAACTTTAATGGAGGAATCCGAGAAGAATTGTTTTGTGTATCTAATTATACTGAACATTGTAAAGTTTTAAAATATGAATCAGGTAATTGGTCTACAATATGGGGTAATAATGGATCGGACTGGATTGACACATGGCATATAGGTCAAAATGATAGGTTTTATTCAGGTGATTTTAATGATGATAATCAAGATGAGCTTTTTTGTTTTTCCAATACTGGATATTCTAAAATATTAAATTTTGAAAATAGTGAATTTTCATGGCTTTGGGGAAATGAAGGTGATTATTTTATTGGAGATTGGGGTATCAAACAGGATGATCATGTTATTGTTGGAGATTTTGAAAATGGTGCACTATATGATGCTTCTGAATTTATTTTACTTATTAGAGGAAGTAATGATTGGACAATACCGGGGAATAATCAATCAGAATATAGAGCGGGTATGTATTTCTCACCTGTTTGTAAAAGTGGTGTACTATTAGATCATACTAATTATTATCATCAAATTCCTTATTCTACGGGTTTTGAGGATGGATTTGACGAGTATTGGACAAAGAAAAGTTCTAATAACGGTTTAATTCAAATAACTAATGAATTTTCGCCATATAACGGACAAAAACATTTGACTTTATCTCCCCGAAATGTAACTTATTCGCAAAATGAAGCCAGATTGCATTTAGATTTATCAAACTTAAAATACATAAGTGGTAAATTGCATCTAAGATTTTACTGGAAAGATTTTGGAGATGAATATCATCATGCTTATGATGGAGTATTTTTTTCTGATAATGGTGGTGGAAATTATACCAAAGTAATTGATTTGGACGGTACTCAATATATAAATAATCAATGGTATTCATTTGATTTTAATATGACTAATTTAATTAATTCAAATAGTTTGAATTTTACTTCAGAGTTTATTGTCAAATTTAATCAATATGATAATTATAGTTTACCTACTGATGGATTTGCCTTTGATGATATTGAGGTTAAGTTAATTAATGATATAATTATTATTAGTGACAAATC
>JAUVIG010000329.1 GCA_030592825.1 Chlorobiota bacterium
AAAAACCTGCCTGATGAATTAAAAAAGGATAAATTAAAAGTTGCCGCTGTTGTGAAAGAATCAGATAATGAAATGTCCATTTTTATGTCGGGGAAACCGGTAGAATTAATTGAATATAAACTAATTAATTATTAATACTATGGAAGATATTTTAGCCGTTTTTTCATTTTTATATCCTGCCACTTTAATTATACTGATTATTTTATTGGCATATTATTATAATCTGTCAATAAAACTTAAAAAAAGTAAGTTTCTTAATTTTCTAATTCTTCTTACCATTATATCTTATTTTATCAGTTTTTTCTCTAATTATGATACTGAATTGTTTTTAATTGTCTGGTTTATTCGAGATATGGCCGTCTTAATCCTTATGTTTAAATTGTGGAAGTTGTTTGTTAAATACAAAGTTATCTTTGTTACGGTTTTATCGCTTTTACTCATAGGTTTAGGTTATTTGTATTATGAAAGAGGAGACTTTTCAGTGTTTCAAAAAAATAAGTTGTTATTCGAATACGATAATTCCGCCGAACTGTTGTTTGATATAAAAAATCCTAAAGATTTATCAAAAGTAAAGAACTTGTTGAAAGAATATGATCCGGAGATACTTAAAGCATTTCCGCAAGTTAAAGATACTGCCGTTACACAATTGGATGATTATTATACTGTTGATATTGATAATAAAGAGTTATTATCCGGTCTAATCCTCGAATTGCAAAGTTCAGGCTTGGTTGATTGGGTTGAGTATAATGAAGTTTATACATTATCACCAATCGAACAAAAAACAGTAGATTCAACATCTTCTAATGTGTTCTCAAGCAATTTGTTAAACGATCCGTACATATCAAAATTGTGGGGTTTTAATTATATGGATATAGACGATTTCAATGTCTTATTAGAAAAAAAGAAACCTGTTTACAGAGCAAAAATTTTTATTTTAGATACCGGTGTTGACAGCGAACATGAAGATTTGAAAGATAATTATGTATCATTAAATGAAAAATATAATAAAGATACTGATATTCACGGAACGCATTGTGCAGGAATTGCGTGTGCCGTTTCAAATAACAATATAGGAATTGCCTCATTAAACCTTACCGGAAAATATACAAGCATAACGAGTATAACTGTTTTACCGGGCGGAAGAGGATCTCAAGAAAGTATAATTGACGGCATTATTATAGCCGCTGATAACGGTGCTGATGTTATCTCTATGTCATTAGGCGGAAAACTTATTGAATCAAAGCAAAGAGCATACAATGAAGCCATAAAATATGCTAATAATAAAGGCGTAATTATTGTTGTTGCAGCAGGAAACGAAAACGATAACGCAAAAAACCATGTCCCTGCCTCTTGTAAAGGAGTAATCACAGTTTCTGCCGTTGATGAAAACTTAAGTAAAGCCGAATTTTCAAATTATGTTACAGATATTGAGTTTAAAGTTGCTGCTCCGGGAGTTAATATTTATTCAACAGTACCTGCAAACGATTATAAATCTTTAAACGGAACCTCAATGGCAACTCCTTATGTAGCCGGTTTGGTCGGAGTAATGAAATCAATCAATCCCGATATAACCACCGAAGAAGTATATCAAATATTAAAATCATCGGGTATTGATACTAAAAATACCGATGCAACAGGAAAATTTATTCAACCCTTAAAAGCAATTTCAAATTTAAAATCTACAGGTATAAAATCACATTTCATCCGATTTTTAAATAAAACGATAATTGTAAAACCTAAAAGAAAAGAGTAAAGTAAATAAGATACTGTTTGATAAAGTAATCAAAGACAGATTAATATCATAAGCAGGAAAAATTCTCCATTCGTTGTTTTTTATAATAAAACTATGATTGCATAAGTAGTCATCAAAAGTACATATTCAACAATCCGGATTTAGATGATAAATATAAATTATTTTCGGATAAAATGACAGTTAAAAAAATGGAAAATTGCTTTAAAAAGCAACTTGCAGAATGGGCAATTGAAAGATTTAAAGGTGCTCCTAATGCAGAAAAACATTTTAAAAAGTTAGGAGGAAAGACAAGTTATGAGACACTATATAAATGGCGAAATTTGTGTGAA
Organism: Chlorobiota bacterium; assembly: GCA_030592825.1. GTDB lineage: Bacteria > Bacteroidota > Bacteroidia > Bacteroidales > JAADGE01 > JAADGE01. The sequence continues at coordinate 2,083 of JAUVIG010000329.1, forward strand.
TAAAAAAATACAATCCTGACATTTTAATATGTAAAGAGTCAGACATTACTCATCTTTCCTTTCCCTTATTTGTTTCATAATTTCTTTATCAAAATCAGAAATGTAATTCTTGTCTTGTATCACTCTGAATTTGTCGTATTCATCTTCTGATTTAATTTTAGCTTCTAAAGCTGATATTTTTCCTTTATGCAGCAGTATAGGATAGTCGGATAATTCTAAAAACTTATCCAAATAAACTGTCCAATCTTTCATATTCATTACAATTCCTTGCTCGGCTCTGTTTTCGGCAAGGTCGAGATATGCAGAAACAATTCTTTGAAGTTGTTTTAGGTGTTGTTCTTCAAGGTAGTTTTTTGCAATGCTTACATCCGATTTTAATACTTTACCGTCGGGTGCATTTTTCCATGCTTTCAGCCCCATATAAATTTTTGTTGCATCAGCTTCGGTATAAATTATTTCAGCAGCGGTTTTTCCCTGTATTGCCCAATGCATTTTGTTTTGTGTTGTTGCAAAAAAATCTAGTGTAATCATTGCTTTTTTATCATAATCAGCCGAAAGTGCATAAATATCTGTTATTTTTTGATAAAATCTTCTTTCACTGAGCCTGATTTCTCTGATACGCTCAAGCATTTCGTCAAAATAATCTTGACCGAAATGCTTTATCTGCTTTAACCTTTCATCATCCATTGCAAAACCTTTGACAATATATTCATGCAATATTTCTGTTGCCCACTTTCTAAATTCTGTAGCTCTGTGAGAATTTACACGATATCCTACTGCTGTAATTGCTCTCAGGTTGTAATATCTTGCTTCCTTTTCTTGTGTTTTCCCGTCTATTGCACCATGTTGAGTGGTATGTCGGAAATTCCGACACACCACATTTTCGTCAAGTTCACCCTCATTAAAAATATGTTTGAGATGCTCTGTTATTGTACTTCTTCCTTTTTCAAAAAGCTCTGCAATTTTCTTTTGGGTAAGCCACAAAGTATCATTCTGAAAAAAGACATCAATATTTACTTTGCCCGTTTCTGTTTGAAAAATTACAAAGTTTGAAAACTTATCATTAATTGAAAAATGTGAATCGCCGGTTGAAAGTTTATTATTCTTCATATTTTAGTTGCTGTAATAATGTTTTATGTTCTGTTTAGTGTCTGTCCATAAAGTCTCTGTTTTTATAGTTCGTCCCTAACGGGACTTTTGTAACTCGCTGATTATCACCCCTGACTTCCGTCAGGGGCTACAAATAGTTCGTCGCTATGCGACTTTATTGACAAACTCTAATTAATGTTTCTGTTATTTTAATATCATGCCTACATGTTCTTCTAATTGTTGTTGTTTAAAGTCAAACCATTTTTGCCTGTAATCGGAATTATCAACAACAGAATTAAATCCGGCAAAAGGTTTTCTGCGATTTAGTGCATCAATCAGTTTGTTTTGCAATGTTTTATCGGCAACTGTATCAACAAAGTTTTCCATGATTTTGAATGATTCGTATGATTCTAAAGGATTAACGGTAATATAATTTTCCCAATCAAGATATTTCAATTTCATGTCTTCGGCTGTCATACCTGTCATCATTTCAAATTCTTCCGGGTCTTCAATAAATGTTTGAGATGCGTTTTCTGTTTCGAGTGTGTCGGTATTTATAAAACAGACCATTCCGCAATCAATATTTTCGGCAATTTCTTTAATTATTTTTTTGGGAACTTTTTGCATGTTATCAGTATTTGGAAGTTATTTTATATTATTACTCTGTAAAAACTTGTTTTTTTAACAAAGTTTTGATTTTGAATAAAAAATTGTAAATATAAATAGATTGATGAAAGATTGAATTAGATTGATTAAGTCGCAAAGAACTTGTATAATCAATCTAATTCAATCTACATCAATCTCATTCAATCCGTTTAAAGAGATATTCTTTCATGTTTTTATAGTAGTAATTATTTTGTTTGCAGCTTTGCTGCGTTAAAAATTAAAACGGCAAAGCATCTTCATCAAAATCATCGGCAGAAGGCATTTCTAAATCATCATCATCAATTTCAAAATCTTTGCAAGTACAAAACTTTTCAGGAAACGGACATGATTCAGGGTCGTAGGTGCAAAATTCAAAATGGTTATTCCCTACACTTACATAAGTTGTTTTGTGTTCAAGGTAATCAACTAATAACTTGTATTTATACTTTACAGGCAACCCTTCAGGGAAAACAGGAATAAAATTGAAAACTTGCCAAAGTTCTGTAATTTTATCGGTTAGCGCTTGTATTTCTTCTTCACTCAATTTATCTTCCGGCGGAAATTGCTTTATTTCAAGACCAAAAAGTTCTCCCATTTCGTATTGCTCACCATGCAAATATTCTTCTGCTCCCCTGACAAATTCAAGTTCGGGCGGTAAAAGCATTTTCAGCGGGCGAGGACGATTTTTGGCTTCTTCAATATCCTCAATTAGTTGTTCAATGTATCGTTGCATAGCTTTAATATATATTATTATACAGGCAAAAATACGAAAAGCATATTTATATCAATGCGATTAGTAGTTTTTTTGTGTTTTTAAAGTAGCGGTCAATAAAATCAATACCTAACC
>JAUVIG010000254.1 GCA_030592825.1 Chlorobiota bacterium
AAGTAAAAAAACTCATTTCATTCAGGATAAGGTAACAGGTAGTTTTACAATTCAAAATTACTAGTGTCATGTCAAATATTAAACTTCGGATTAGCTTTTAAGCGGTTCTAACCGCTAAAAAGTATGCTTATTCTTATTTATAGTTGTATAAAATTTATCAATATGAAATATCCACCGAAAAAATCGGGGCAGGATATGATTAATTTTAAACACACACGACCATGATTGTTATACAAAATCTATTGATAACCCGGATGTTGAGTGTTGTGGATGTTCCCTGTCTGCCGATAGGCAGGCATTAGGTCTTTAAAATAATATAAAAATAAACAGATGAAAATTGAATACATTAACAGCAAAGAAACTGAGTTATTAAACAGTAAATTAGGCGAATATGAAAATGATAATAATATAAAAGGGATACTGTTATTGGCTTGTGATGCCAATAATTATACTGCTGATAATTTAGATCCGATACTAAAATCAATTAATAAGAATATTTTTGGCGGTATTTTCCCGAGTATTATTTTTAATAATAAAAAACATGAAACCGGATTTATTATAGCCGGTTTTGAAGATAGTATTGCTTTAAAACACATCACGAATATAAGTTCACAAGAAGTCAGTTTTGATGATAAAATGATAGAAATTGTTGATGAATATCATGACTCAAAAACGATGTTTGTGTTTGTTGACGGTTTAACCGAAAGAATCAACTCCTTTATTGAAAGCATTTTTACAATTTTTGGTCTCGAATATAATTATATTGGAGGAGGTGCAGGTTCACTCACTTTGAAACAAAAACCTTGTATTATAACAAACTCCGGACTCAAACAAGACTGTGCAGTTATTGCCGGAATAAAACTCAACTCAGGAATTGGAGTAAAACATGGTTGGAACTCAATTTCCGGTCCTTACAAAGTTACATCAGCTGATAAAACAGTTATAGAGGAATTGGATTTTAAACCTGCATTTGAAGTCTACAAAGAGGTTGTTGAGAATCATTCCGGAAAAATAATTAACTCAAACAACTTTTATGAAATTGCCAAAGCATATCCATTTGGAATAAACAAAATTGATACAGAAAAAATTGTTCGTGATCCGTTATTTACAGGAGAAAATAACAGTTTGGTTTGTGTAGGAGAAGTTGAAACAGGATATTTTGTTGATATACTCACAGGTAATAAAGACACACTTGTAGAGGCTGCCGGAGAAGCCGTAAAGTCAGCAATAAGAAATAAAGACGGAGAGTCAGAAAATTTTATTTTTTTCATTGATTGTATTTCCAGAGTTTTATTTCTGGAAGATGATTTCAGTAATGAGCTTGAAGAAGTTCTTTCTAATAATAACAAACTACCTGTTTTCGGTGCGTTAACCTTAGGAGAAATAGCTAACAGCAAAAGAGATTTTCTTGAATTTCATAATAAAACAGTAGTAATAGGTTGTTTTTAAACAGGCTGCAAACAAATGAATAATTCAGTTGAACAAATACAAGTTTTTTATGAGATTGCCGTGTCTATCGGCAAAAGTCTCAATCTTCAGAAAATGCTGAGAAGTGCTGTCGTAACATATTTGAAAAAATTAAATTGCATTTCAGGCTTTGTCTATAGAATAAATTATTCAGAAGAAAAAGTATTTCAAATTAATAATATTTTTAAAATACCTTATACTTTAAAAATAGAAAATAGTTATCCTGAAATTAATAAAATGATTTTGGATTCTGCTGAAGAAAATAAACTGTCGGAATTTTATGAGGACTTACCAATTTCCGGAGAAACAACATCAAAACAATTTTTTCATATAATGAAGTTAGGCGATTTTGGATTTTTGGTATTAATAAAAGGCAGGAAGTATCTTGATCGTGAAGTTTTATCAGCTCTAAAAGAAATTAACAGCAAACTGGCACAAGCTTGCTACGCTTGTATCAATAACGAAGATCTTAAAGAAAATAAGAGAAAACTTCAAGGAAACTTATTGCAACAGGAACTTGTTTCAGAAATTGCTCTTGAACTAAATTCTCTTGATCAATTTGAAATTCGTATAAATAAAATTCTTAATAAAATCGGCATATATTCAAATGTTGGTCGTGCATATATATTTGAAGATAAAGGTGCTTATACATATAATATCTATGAATGGCGAAACAAAAATATTTCACATAAGTCAGAGTATAATACTGATATTTATCAATGCCGGGAATATCTTAATCCGTGGTGTAAAAAAAACATCAGTTCTAATAAAGAAGAGTTGCAAGAGAAATCAAATGAAATTGTCTTATTGTTGAAAGAAATATTGACTAAAGACGGGTTGCTTTATTCTGAAAACATTTCGGAATTACCCGAAAATATTAGGATATTACTCGAACCGGAAGGAATAAAATCAATTGTGTTATATCCTTTGTTCGTTCAAAATAATTACTACGGATTTATCGGGTTTGATGAATACATTGAGCGAAAGAACCGTTCAAAATCAGAATTAGAGCTTTTACGAACCGTTTCAGGTATAATCGCTAATGCTTTCGAGCGTAAGCTAATGGAGCAATCAATTATTGATGAACGTGATAAAGCAAAGAAAGCAAACCAAGCAAAAAGTGAGTTCTTGGCAAATATGAGCCATGAAATCAGAACTCCGATGAATGCAATTTTAGGGTTTAGTGAAGCTTTGTACCATAAACTTGAAACCGAGCAGCATCGTAAAATGATAAAATCTGTACTCAGCAGTGGAAATCTTCTGCTTTCTCTGCTTAATGATATTCTTGATTTATCTAAAATTGAAGCCGGGAAACTTGAAATATCAACACAACCGGTTGATATGAAACATATACTTAATGAAATAAAACTTTTATTTAGTGAAAAAGCGAATAAAAAAGGAATTGGAATCGATACAATAATTAATACAGATTTTCCTGAAGTTATAAAACTTGATGAAATCAGAATTAAACAAGTAATCTTCAATATTGTCGGTAATGCTATTAAGTTCACACATCAAGGATATATAAATTTAAGAGCCGATTTTATTCGTAAATCAGATAATAGGGGAGATCTTACAATAAAAGTAGAAGATACAGGAATTGGTGTTCCTGAATCTCAATATAAAAAAATATTTGAAGCATTCAGGCAACAATCCGGCCAATCAATCAGAAAATACGGTGGCGTTGGTCTCGGTTTAGCAATATCAAAACGTTTGATCAAGAAAATGAACGGGAAAATAAGTGTCAGTAGTATTATGGGCAAAGGTTCAACTTTTAAAATTCAAATTCCGAATATCGAAATAAGCGAATCAAGAATTAAAAGAAAAGATAATTTTGATGAAAACTTAAATATTATCTTTGAGAAAGCAAACGTTCTGATTGTTGATGATGTTTTAACAAATGTGGAAACCGTTGAAAATTTTCTTTCTTTTACAAATTTAACTTCATCTTCTGCTGAAAACGGTGAAATTGCTCTTGAAATATTAAAATATTACAGCCCTGATTTAATTTTATTGGATATGCGAATGCCCGGAATAGACGGTTATGAAACTGCAAAAAGAATTAAATCAAATCCCGAAAAAGCACATATCCCTATAATTGCTTTCACTGCATCAGTTTTCAGTTCAGATAAAATTGAAAAATCGGATGATTTCGACGGTTTTTTATATAAACCGGTTAACAGAAACGAGCTGTTAAGCAAACTTGCCGAATTTTTAAGACACAGAACTGAAGATATACAAATTGAAACAGAACCTTCACATGATATTGAAATAGAAAAACTTTCAAAGGAAAATATTAAGGCTTTACCTGAAATAAGAAGAATTCTCGAAAATGATTTTTTACATCAATGGGAAAATATTAAAGGACAATTTGTTTTATATAAAATTGAAGAATTTGCAATAGATTTAAGTCAATTAGCACATAAATACAAACTCCGATTACTTATTAACTATGCGGAAAAAATAATAAACGAAATTGAAGATATTGATTTAGAGGCTATAACAGAAACATTGAGCGAATTTCCTGATATAATTGAAAAAATATCATCATTAATGAATAAAGCAAGTAATGAATAAAGATATACACATTCTTATTGTTGACGATAATTTAAAAAACCTTCAAGTTGTAAGTAGTTCATTGAAAGAAAAGTCGTATAAAATTGCTGTGGCTTTAGACGGCAAAAGTGGGTTGGAGATTGCAGAAAAAAACAATATAGATCTTATATTACTTGATATTATGATGCCGGATATGAGCGGTTTTGAAGTATGCAAAAAGTTAAAAAAATTAGAGAAAACTAAAGGAATACCGGTAATATTCCTGACTGCAAAAACGGATACCGATGATATTGTAAAAGGATTTCAAATCGGAGGAGCTGATTATATTCCTAAACCTTTTAAAAAAGAGGAATTACATACCAGAGTTGATAATCAAATACAACTAAAACTGGCAAAAGACAGACTTAAAGAAGCTCTGAAAATGTCTGACAGCTTATTACTCAACACATTACCTGCTGATGTTGCAGAAGATTTGAAGAAAAACGGAAAATCAATCCCGAAAGAATTTAAAGACGTAACAGTTTTTGTTTCAGATTTTGTCCATTTTACTGACATTTCATTAAAAATGCAACCAATTAAAATTATTGATGAACTAAATGAAATGTACACAGTATTTGACAATATTATGGAAAAACATAAATGCGAACGCATTAAAACAATAGGCGATGCCTACTTAGCAGTTTGCGGGATGCCTAATTCAGATACTGATCATGCAACAAAAATTACTGATGCCGCAATTGAAATAAGAGATTATATTGAAAAAAGAAGTAAAAATGCAGAAATTAAATGGCAAATACGTATCGGAATACATACAGGTAGTGTTGTAGGAGGAATAGTCGGAATAAAAAAATACATTTATGATATCTTCGGAGACACAGTAAATACAGCTTTTCGAGTTGAAGCAGCATCAAAACCAATGCAAATTAATATATCAGATGGAACTTACAAACTCATCAAAAATGAATATAACTTTATTGAACGCCCACCGGAAGAAATAAAAGGTAAAGGTATGATGACTATGCATTTTCTGAAATCTGAAAAATTGCCGCTTTGTCAATGATTTTTTAACCGGTGTTATGGACTTTACTTCTTATCTTTTGCTATTTTCGGTAAAACAGCTTTATCCAATAGTTTGTTTGCCATTTCCGGCTTCTCTTTAAATAATACTTTATTTAAAGCGGTCTTTTTTTTTATTAATTTTCACCAAAGGAATTTTCGATTTGTCCTTTCCTGCCAATACTGGTAAATTCATAGAAATGGAGTTCTCTGTCTGTTGTATATTCATATTTTTGGTATTAGCTGCTTGTTAGCGGTTTTTATTCTACAATTAGATTGCGATACATTATAACATCACTTTCTATATCAAGATATATTTCCACACTATAATTTGAACGTATTATAGCTCCAAAACCATTTTGTGAATCTACATAACCACTTACTTTATATCCATTCTCAATAGGTTCAATTTTTGTATCTCTTAATCCGGAAAATTTTGCAGTAGAGGGCGACTTTAGTAATGTTTCGACTTGTCCCTCTGCAACAGCTTTTGCTTCGTATTCAGAATTACTTTATTTTCATCTTTTTCCCCTTACGTTAGCAAAAATATTCAACTGAATTTTTCAGTAGGGGGGTTACCGCTAACGTGAGTATAAGAATAGTAGCCGATTGTGGAAAATTTCACGGGATTTGGAGCGAGCTACAAACCTTGAATTTACTGCTATCTCGGCTATTATTTTTATATAGTGTTATGTGCTTTTTC
>JAUVIG010000655.1 GCA_030592825.1 Chlorobiota bacterium
AATGATTTTTGTTTTTACTTTGGTGAACTTTGCTTGGATATTCTTTAGGTCTGAATCAGTAAGCATTGCTTTAACATTGGTTCAAAACAGTTTTGATTTTATGCAATCGTCTTTAAACTTTGACAGGCCTTTGCTTCTTAAGAATTTTATACTTATCGGTATTTTATTTATTGTGAATCTTATTGAACGTAAAAAAGATATTGTTACATATATTTCAGAGAAACCTGTTTTTATTCGTTGGGGAGTTTATTATTTAATAGTGATTGTAATAGTTACTTTAGGCAACTTCGGAATTCAGGAGTTTATTTATTTCAGATTTTAATTAAAAAACTTTCCAAGTTTTAAAAACTTGGAAAGTTTCTAAAGTTAATTACTTTATACCCGCAATTTCTTCCAACATATCAGTAGTCAAAGATTTTGGTCTTTCAATTGCATAACCCAATGCACGATCCCAAGTAATATTTGCAAGTATTCCGATTGCACGTCCTACTCCGAATAATACTGTATAGAAATCATAATCTCTTAATCCGTAATACCATTGAATAACACCCGATTGTGCATCTACATTCGGCCATGGATTTTTAGCTTTACCGTGTTCTTTCAATATATCAGGAACAACTTTATAAAGAACATCTACATACTTAAAGAGAAGATCATCAGGAAGATGTTTTTCGCAAAATTCTCTTTGTGATTGATAACGAGGATCAGTTTTCCTTAACACGGCATGTCCGTAACCCGGAATTACATTCCCGGAGTTTAAGGTATCCCAAACGAATTTTGACATTTGTTTTTCTGTCGGAATAACATTGTCCATTTTTTTCATTACACCTTGCAACCAAGTAAGTACTTCTTGATTTGCCAATCCGTGTAGCGGCCCGGCGAGACCGTTAAGGCCTGCAGACAGTGCATAATAAGCACCTGATAATGCCGAGGCAACCAAGTGAGCTGTGTGTGCCGATACATTTCCTGATTCATGATCTGAATGCAGAATAAAATACATACGAGAAACATCATCGTAAGGCTCCGGAATTCCCATTTGATGTGCAAAATTTGCACCCATATCTAAAGTATAATCAGGTTCAATAATCAAATCACTTTTGAACTTCATTCTGTATATATAAGCAGCAACCGACGGAATACGAGAAAGAATAT
>JAUVIG010000358.1 GCA_030592825.1 Chlorobiota bacterium
GTTAAATATCAATTATCAATTTATCATGCATTCTTGCAAGTAGTTTTATCTGTAAAATTTAATAGTACGAAAAAGAATTACTAAATTTCATCAAATTAAAATACAGAGTAGTTAAAAAAAATGTATATTTATAAAAATTAAAAATATAAGAAAAATGAAAAAAATACACTTTTACAAAATCGTTATTCTTTTAATAATCTCAATACTGATTATAAATAAAGGAGAATCTCAAGTTTTGATTAATTCAACAGGCGGAACACCTGATGCTTCAGCAATGCTTGAAGTAAAATCAACAACACAAGGACTGTTGATACCGAGAATGAATACAACAGAAAGAAATTTAATAAGTAATCCGGCAGACGGTTTATTGGTATATGATACAGATGATGATGCATTTTATCTCAGAGGGAACGGAGTATGGATTGATCTTTCTTCTTCAGCAGAAATTTGGGAACAAAATGCAACAGATGTTTATTTAAATGATGTTACTAAAAATGTTGGAATAGGAACAACAACACCAAGGGGGAAATTTATTGTAAAAGCTGATGCTTCAACAAATAAAGACAGTGTCCTTTTTGAGGTACAAGACTCTGACGGTAAACCAATATTTGTTGTAACATCGGAAGGTGCAAGAGTATATGTAAAAGACTTTACAACAACAAAAGGACGTTCCGGCGGCTTTGCCGTTGGCAGATACGGAACAGCAAAAGAAATGCCGGATGAAACCTATTTAATGGTAACCCCGGACAGTACCAGAGTATATTCACGAAGATCCGGACGTTCCGGCGGCTTTGCAGTAGGAAGATACGGAACAGCAAAAGGAGAAGACAGCATATTTTTTTACACCAACCTTGACAAAACAAGAATTACTACATTCGATACCGATCTGAAAGGAAGATCAGGAGGCTTTGCAGTTGGCAGGTACGGAACAGCAAAAGGAGATGCGGACAGCATATATTTTTATACTACTAAAGACAGCACGAGGGTTTATACTAAAATTGACGGGACAAAAGGAGCTTCCGGCGGATTTGCAGTAGGAAGATACGGAACTGCAAAAGGACCTGCTGATAATTATATGCATATGACAAAAGATAATTATCTTATCGGACACAGTTCAGGTAAGTCCTTAACAACAGGTCTTTACAATTTATTTTGCGGTTTTGAAAGCGGTTTTACTAATGACGAAGGAAGCAATAATTCATTTTTCGGATACAGAACCGGTTATAATAACTTATCAGGATATGATAATACTTTTTTGGGAGATTCAAGCGGATTCGGTAATATAACCGGAATCGGTAATCTTTTTGTCGGGAAGAACAGTGGTATTTCGAATGTAACCGGAGATTATAATTCATTTATCGGTTATGAAAGCGGCTATTCAAATACAGACGGAGTAAGTAATACTTTTGTAGGTAGTTATTCCGGATATTTAAATGTTGATGGTAATTATAATTCATTTATTGGTGAATCAGCCGGTTATAATAATACTGACGGTGTCGGAAATTCATTTGTAGGTATTGATGCAGGATTTAATAATGATGCAGGGAATTATAATTCTTTTTTAGGGTATCAAACAGGATATCTTAATATATTAGGAAATTTTAATGTTTTTTTAGGTTATCAAACAGGTTACCATAATACAGTAAGTTACAATTCTTTTATTGGATATCAATGTGGTTATTATAATACTTTAGGCGGTGTAACAGGAGATGAGGGCCAATATAATACATTTATTGGTTACAAATCAGGAAGAAATAATAGAAAAGGATTTTCAAATGTATTTATTGGGGATTCCGCCGGTGTAGTGAATACAACAGGAAATGCAAATGTTTTTATTGGAAAATCTGCCGGGGAATCAAATACAACAGCCGGTACAAATGTATTTATCGGAACATACGCCGGTGAATCAAATATTGATGGTTCAAGTAATGTGTTTATCGGCTATTCTGCGGGTTTGTCAAATACAAGTGGTATATTTAACGTATTTATGGGTAATGCAGCAGGATTATCAAATACAACCGGTGAGGCAAATGTTTTTTTAGGATGGGAAGCAGGTAATGCAAATATTAGCGGTGATGGAAATGTTTATTTGGGATTAGGAGCCGGACACGAAAATAGAGGAAGTTCAAATATAATGATAGGAGTTGGAGCCGGTGGTTCAAGTACTTTAGCAGCTAATACAATATTTATCGGACCTAGTGCCGGAAATGAGAATACTACCGGAATGGTAAATATAGCAATTGGCGGTTCAGCTTTGTATGAAAACCAAGCAAATTACGGTTCGATTGCAATTGGTTTCGGAGCAATGTACAATGCAGACAGCAGAACAACCGGCAGAGAAACCTATAATACAGCAATCGGTTATTATTCACTTCGAGGCAGTACTACCCCCGCTGATAATACAGGGCGATACAATACTGCTTTGGGTTATCATACGCTGTACGATAACACGTCAGGATATAGAAATACTGCTGTCGGTCATTTGTCACTTAATTCAAATACATCAGGATATAGGAATGTTGCAATCGGTAATGAATCACTTACCGGCAATACATCAGGATATGGAAATATCGCAATTGGTAACCTTTCATTAAATTCAAACCAAGCGAATTTCTATTCTGTTGCAATTGGCTTCGGAGCGATGCAATATGCAGATAACAGAACAACCGGAAGAAGAACATATAATACAGCAATCGGTTATTATTCTATGCGAGGCAGTTCTACAGCAAGCAATAATACAGGGCAATATAATACAGCTATGGGTTATGAATCGCTTTATTTGAATACTGCCGGATACCAAAATACAGCAATAGGAACTTATTCACTTCGTGCCAACCAAGGAAATTTCGGTTCAGTTGCAATTGGTTATTCAGCAATGTATTATGCTGACAGCAGAACAACAGGCAGAGCAACATATAATACAGCAATCGGTTATGAAGCTCTTCGTGGCAATGCTCCGTCAAGCGGTAATACAGGGCAATATAATACAGCTTTAGGCTACCAAACGCTTTATGATAACACATCAGGAAACAGAAATACAGCAACCGGTTATGTAGCACTTACCAATAACACAACAGGATATTATAATACTGCAAACGGTTATTATTCATTATATGCAAATACAACAGGTCTTAGAAATAGTGCTTTCGGTTATTATACCTTAAGAAATAATTCTTCAGGTAGATATAATACTGCATGCGGCACAAGTTCACTAAACGGAATTACAACCGGATATTATAATACGGGTTTAGGATATAATGCATATAGTGTTGGGAATTACGACTATTCAACAGGGCTTGGTTATGGGGCAGTAGTAACAGCTAACCGACAAGTGAGAGTCGGTAATCCGGCAAGTAATGGGGCAACAAGCATCGGGGGTCCTGTCGGCTGGTCAATTGTTTCAGACGGAAGATTTAAAGTCAATGTACAGGAAAATGTATCCGGTTTGGATTTTATCACGAAACTGCGTCCTGTTACCTTTAATTTAGATCAGGAAAAATTGAATGATTTTTCAAATGTGCCTGATTCACTAAGAGACAGAAATTCAACTGCAAAAGATCTGACATATATTCATACAGGTTTTATTGCTCAGGAAGTTGAACAAACAGCCAAAGAATGCGGTTTCAGTTTTAGCGGTGTTGATAAACCTAAAAGTGAAAATGATTATTACGGTTTACGCTATTCCCAATTCGTTGTACCTTTGGTAAAAGCAGTTCAAGAACAACAAGAAGAAATTGAAGAACTTAAAAAACAAATACAAGAATTAAAAGAATTAATACAAAATGAATAAAATCCGTAGAGGCGTCCCTGATCGTCTCTGCAAAATCATTCAAAAGAAAATTACTGTGTAACAGTTTCACAGTAATTTGTGTAGTTTTTTTTCATAGATTTTTGGCATCCCGTATTTTTGCGGGATGCTTTTTTATATGGATATTAATATTAATAATTTTTTTTTAAATAAGGAATATATTGATTAAATTGTTGTATATTTAAAGAAATCCAAAAAATATTAACAAAATGAAAAAAATACATTTTTACAAAATCCTAATCCTTTTTATTATTTCAATTCTGATAATAAATAAAGTAGAATCTCAAGTTTTGATTAATTCAACAGGCGGAACACCTGACGGTTCAGCAATATTGGAAGTAAGATCAACAACACAAGGACTGTTGATACCGAGAATGAATACAATTCAAAGAACTTCAATAATCAGTCCTGCAAACGGTTTATTGGTTTTTGACTCTCAAGAAAATTCATTTTACATTTTCGGAAACGGCAAATGGACAGATTTGTCAATGTCGGCAGAAATTTGGGCACAAAATTCAACAGATGTTTATTTGTCTGA
>JAUVIG010000166.1 GCA_030592825.1 Chlorobiota bacterium
AAAAATTTTAGAGAAGCAAACAAGAGAGCATTAAAAAAGGAAATTAGAAATGCACGCTTAAAAACAAACGGAGTAATTGGAGTAAACATTATGATGGCAGTTTCAGATTTTGATGATTTATTGGAGGTTGCCCTTAAAGAGCATATTGATGTTGTGTTTATTGGAGCAGGATTACCTTTGAAAAAACCATCAAATATCAAAAATTCAGTATTAGAATGCACAAATACAAAAATCATCCCTAAAGTATCATCCGCAAGAGCTGCTAAATTAATTTTTAAGCATTGGTCGGAAAAATACAACAGGACTCCTGACGCAATTGTTGTTGAAGGTCCTTTATCTGGTGGGCATCAGGGTTTCAAAAAAGAAGAATTAAACAACCCCGAAATAAACCTTTCAACCATTGTCAGGAATACAGTTAATGAAATAGATTTTTTTGAGCAGAAATACGGAATAGAAATTCCTGTTATTGCAGCAGGAGGCATCTATTATGGAAAAGATATCTTTGATATTATGAGTGTTGGAGCAAAAGGTGTAAAAATGGGAACTCGTTTTGTAACGACCAACGAATGTGATGCTTCAATTGAGTTTAAGCAAAATTATCTTTCGTGTGTTGCGAGCGATATAACTATAATCGATAGTCCTGTTGGTTTACCAGGCAGAGTAATAACAAATAATTTTGTACGACAAATTCAAGCAGGAAAGCGGAGACCAATAAACTGCCCTTGGAAATGTCTTAAAACATGTGATTACAGAAAAGTGCAATTTTGCATTGCAGAAGTTTTATTTAATGCAGCCAATGGAAATTTTATAAATGGCTTTTCTTTTGCAGGAACTAAAGCTTTCTTAGCCAAAGAAATTACATCAGTAAAAGAAACAATGAATCAGCTAAAAAATGAGTATTTTCGAGAACAATTACGTTTTGAACAGATTAAGATATTAAAACTATCGGCGGTAACAATATAAAAAAATAATAGCCGATTCAGTAGTAATTTTAGGGGTTATAGCTAGCTTAAACTTCATCGTATATCGAAAGTGAATTGCTCAGAAGCCGGCTACTATTCTTATACAAACCGTTAAAACCTCATCTTTTTCAATTTATCCATTTCTCGTTTATCATCTTTCAGTTTTAAATCTTGCCTTTTATCATGATATTTCTTACCTCTTGCTATGGCAAATTCTAATTTGGCTAAACCTTTATCATTGATAAACAGTCGAGTAGGGACGATGGTTAGCGAACTTGCAATTACTTTTTTTGCTATTTTATCAATTTCTTTTCTGTTTAAAAGAAGCTTTCTGTTCCGTTTTGGTTCATGGTTTGAACAAGTTCCGTGTGAATATTCTGAAATATGCATTTTTACCCAAAGTTCGAAAACATTCGGTTTATTTACTATCGGAAGCAGCACACAAAATGAATCGTTGATGCTTGCTTTTCCGGAACGTATAGATTTAATTTCTGTACCGTATAGTTGAATTCCGGCAATGAATTTATCTAATAACTCATAATCACGCCTTGCTTTCTTGTTCTTTATGTTCAATACATTTGCCATAGCTTCCGGTAGTATTCTGTTATTATATTTTTAGGATAATAAATTTAGATTTTCATTTTTACACACTTTTATAAAATCATCATCTAATGTTAAGATATTTGAAATTTTGTGGAATATACATGTTCCTGCGATTATAGCATCATTGGGTTTAATATTATATTCATGCATATACTTGTAAGAAAGATTAATGATTTCAATGCCTATAGAAAGCATTATAAAACTACTTAATTTTTCTGCTATTTGTAAAATACCGTAATTTAATTTTTTCTTTAAGATATAAGTAACTTCGCTAACAACAATTGGATTGATATAAACTAAACAATCTTTGCTTAATTTTTCCAATGAAGTACGTGCATGAAGATTTCCTTTGTAGTTTTCAATTATAATGTTGCTGTCAATAAAACATTTTTCCATATTAGTCTCCTTGCAAATATAATTCTTCATCCGAAATATCTGATAAATCAATATCTTTTAAAATGCCCGTATCTTCAAGGAGTTGTTTTATTCCGGGATGTATATCTTCAACAACACTTGAGTTCTTTTCGGTATCATAATATTCATTATATTCGCCTGTATGAACAAATACATTAATGTTGTATTTTGTATTTGCAATTTTCAACATATGGAAAAACAAATCTTGAAACTCTTGTTTCTTCATTTTTTTTGTTTCTGTTATTATTTGTTGAATTGTCATCTTATTTAATATTTCAAATTATTTATACAAATATACGATTTTTTTAATTGTAATTGCGGCTTATTATTTAATTTTATGCCATTAATATCGCTATAATTTTGCAATTCAGATTTCTTAAAATTCGCATAATTAATGCGGACTTGTATTTATGAAAGAATCAAAATATGATATATTGACAATTACCGGAGCAACTGCCGGAGGAAAAACTTCTCTGTCAGCTATGATTGCTTATGAAACAGACGGTGAAATTATCAGTGCAGATTCTCGCCAAGTTTACAGAGGAATGGATATAGGAACCGGTAAAGATTTGGATGATTATATTGTAAATTCAAAAAAAATACCTTATCATTTGATTGATATTGCAGATGCCGGATATAAATATAATGTCTTTGAGTTTCAAAATGATTTTTTGAAAGTTTATAATGATATAAATGAAAGAGGAAAATTTCCGATTCTTTGCGGCGGAACGGGAATGTATATTGATGCTGTATTAAAAGCTTATAAATTGATTAATGTTCCGGTTGATGAAATATTAAAAAAAGAATTAGAATTAAAATCGGATGAAGAATTAATTGAAATTCTGTCTGCGAACAAAGAACTTCACAACAGAAGTGATACTTCAAACAGAAAGCGTTTGATAAGAGCCGTTGAAATTGCATTGTTTTATGAAGCAAATCCGGATTATGACTATTCCTTTCCTGAAATAAACAGTTTAATAATTCAAGTTGTTTTTGACAGAAACTCAAGACGTAACAGAATTAGCCAAAGGTTAAAGGAACGATTGCAAAACGGTATGATTGAGGAAGTTGAAAACTTAATAAATAAAGATGTTTCCGTTGAAACTTTAAAATATTACGGATTGGAATATAAATTTATTACAGAGTATATTCTCGGAGAGCTTTCTTATTATGATATGTTTAATAAGTTAGAAATTGCAATTCATCAGTTTTCAAAAAGACAAATGACATGGTTTCGCAAAATGGAAAAAAGCGGGTTTAAAATTTATAAGATTGACGGATACATACCAAAGGATGATAAAATAAAAAAGATTATAAATTTATTATATAATTGATACTTTTGTAATATTAAAGAATGGTTCTGCTACCACTATTTAAAATGAAAATATCTTATTATAAATTAAGTTATCTAACTGGTTTTTAATGACTAAATGCGATAATGATGTTCGGATTTGAATTTATAATTATAATCTTTTTTATTATAGCATTGTCGCATTTAATTATTTTAGCATTTTTAAATATTTCGTTAAAATTTGTGGGGAGAACAGAAAAGTCAAATAGATGGTGAGTACGGAAGTTATTATACAAGCTTTTCTTTTAACTCTTTTTGCCGGTTTATCTACCGGTATCGGAAGTGCATTAGCTTTTTTTGCAAAACGTACAAACACAAAGTTTTTATCAATTTCACTTGGTTTTTCTGCCGGGGTTATGATATATGTATCAATGATTGAAATATTCGGGAAAGCACAAGACAGTTTAGTTGGGGTTTATGGTGATAAAATTGGGAATTGGTATACGATATTAGGTTTTTTTGGAGGTATGTTTATTATTGCTGTTATTGATAAGTTGATTCCGGAGTTTCAAAACCCTCATGAAGTTCACAAAATTGAAGATATTGAAAGTAGAGTAGAATCCGCAAAAAAAAGAAAACTTCTCAAGATGGGTGTTGTTTCAGCTATTGCTATTGCTGTTCACAATTTTCCGGAAGGCTTGGCTACTTTTACTGCTGCATTAACAGATCCTGCTCTGGGAATTGCAATAGCTGTTGCAATTGCCATACATAATATTCCGGAGGGAATAGCTGTATCAATACCATTATATTATGCAACAGGCAGTAAAAAGAAAGCATTTTTATATTCTTTTTTGTCAGGATTAGCCGAACCGGTTGGTGCTCTTATCGGATTTTTGATCTTAATGCCGTTTTTAAATGATACGATTTTTGGTTTGTTATTTGCTGCAGTTGCCGGTATTATGGTCTTTATTTCACTTGATGAATTATTACCGACTGCAAGAGAATACGGAGAAACTCATTTATCAATTTATGGTTTAATTGCAGGAATGATTGTGATGGCAATTAGTTTAATATTATTTATGTAATCTTACAAAATGTTTTCTCTTTATTTTTCTTTGGGTTTTGAACATATTTCTGACCTTACCGGTTATGATCATATTCTTTTTCTTATTGCAATCTGTGCTGTATATTTACTAAAGGATTGGAAAAAAGTTTTGGTTTTGGTTACAGCTTTTACAATTGGCCATTCTGTTACTTTAGCACTTGCTACTTTACACATTGTAAATGTTTCCGGAGAACTTATTGAATTCCTTATCCCCTTAACTATTTTAACATCTGCGTTTTTTGTTTTTTTTGACAGATCTGATGAATTTTCAAAGAGGCATCATATTTATAAATATTTTTCGGCAATGTTTTTTGGTTTAATTCATGGTTTGGGATTCTCAAATTACTTAAGAGCCATACTGGGGAAAGAAGAAAATATTTTATTGCCTTTATTTTCATTTAATATAGGCCTTGAAATCGGTCAAATATTAATTGTCTTTATATATTTATTGATTGCTACAGTTATTGTTAATATCCTGAAAGTAAAAAAAAGAGAATTTGTATTAATAATGGTAGGTGCTGTTGCAGGAATTGCACTTATTATGACAATTGAAAGATTTCCGTATTAAAAAAAGCAGCCTTTAAAAGACTGCTTCAGTTCTTTAGGCTTTGTGAATAAATAACTTGACCATTCAGGCTCGTTCTTTTGCACGCTAACTTCACTAAAAATCCTCGCCGTAGCAAAGGCTATGCCTACGTTTTTTAGTTTTGTTATCGCACAAAATAACTTCGCCTATCCTGTCCAACTTATTTTTTCACAAAGCCTTAGTGCCCGGAACAAGAATCGAACTTGCACTCCGAAGAACGGAACATGGCCCTCAACCATGCGCGTCTACCAATTCCGCCATCCGGGCTTTTTATAAGTTTGCAAAATTAGTTTATTTTTTTCTTTGTGAAAAAGAAAATTAAACTTTTATTGCTTAATTTATGTGTTATATTTTTTCTTTAAGAGTTCTAATGCTTCAATCTTAGTTAATTCAGCAAGTTTTTGTGCAGAAGCAATATGCTCATCGCAAAACCAAAAAGCATTGGGAGGATGACCAACCATACCTTTCTGTTTTAACTTTTCGTTTTGTTTTTTATCTTCAGGTGTTTCAGAGAAGTACACTAAACCTCCGCCGGCTAAAAAACGTTTATCGCATATGGTGCATTCAGGTGGTTTCATGTTTTCAAATTTAGAAGTTATATTTTAGAAATTTAATTCCCGAAACAAGTTCGGAAAAGGCTGTTCCCTTGTGTGTCAAAAAAAATGTCATAGGTGTATTATTGCTTTAACCTGCATAATGCCGGTTAATATTAAACAAAAAACAGTAAATATAAATGCTTAGCACTCATATTTACTGTTTTGAAATAGTTGAAAATAAATTATTTTACTTCGCCGGCAACCGTAAAAGAAATTTCTTTTGTAGTTATCATACCGGGTTCTTTTTGTTGAGTAGTAATAATAATCATTTCAGCAAATTTTCCTTTCACTTGAATTGTAGGATCAACTGTAATGATAATTATTCCTTCTTTACCTTTCGGAATGTGCATGTTCATAACTGTAACTCCAATTTTTTCAGGAATTTTAATGTCAGTAATGTGCATAGTAGTTGTTCCGGTATTTTTAATCTTAAAATTGTAAGATTGAACAGCTCCGCTTACTTTACCAAAGTTATGACTGTGAGCCGGATTTCCTCCTCTAACATTACCGAACATAGGTGCCTCGCCCGGTTCAACTTGTCCGTAACCCATAAATGTAAATGCAAATACGGCTACAAACAGCATAA
Source organism: Chlorobiota bacterium (assembly GCA_030592825.1). Lineage (GTDB taxonomy): Bacteria > Bacteroidota > Bacteroidia > Bacteroidales > JAADGE01 > JAADGE01. Next base: position 6,144 of record JAUVIG010000166.1, read on the forward strand.
TTAATTTCTGTAATTTCATGATTTAATAAATTTTAGTTAATAAAATAGTTTTCTGAATTTTATATAATGATGACAAGTTACATAAATTTCCATAAAATTAATAATTTTTTTTATAAAATCAACCAAGTCAAACATTTTATAACATTTTTAAAAACCGTAAATTAATTGATTTTATTGTTTATTCTTCTAAAATCTTGATGAATACCTTAATTTATTTGATAATTAACAATTTTTTTGAAAATTTACCAATTCTTGTCTTAATACAAATTAAACATTAAATTTGTAAAAGAACAATATTATTATGCAAAACCTAAATTTCACAGCCATTGATTTTGAAACGGCAAATGAGCAACAATCAAGTGTTTGTTCATTGGGGATTGTTATTGTAAGAAAGGGGGAAATAGCTGAACGTAAATATAGATTAATAAAACCTCCGGAGTTTAGATTTAGTTGGAGAAATATACAAGTGCACGGAATTAAACCTGAAGATGTTGAAAACGAACTTGAATTTTACAAATATTGGAATTCTTTGAAAGAAATATTGACAGAACAGCCTGTAATTGCACATAATGCCGGTTTCGATATTGGTGTTTTAAAAGCTGTTTTAAATACATATCAATTAGAAAATCCTGATATAAATTATTCATGTTCTTTGAGGATATCCCGAAGAACTTGGACTGATATGTACAGTTATTCTTTAGGTAATCTCGGGAAACAATTAGGATATATTTTTAATCATCATCATGCTTTGGAAGATGCGGAAATGAGTGCTAAACTAATAATTGATGCTTGTAAAAAAACAAATTCATCTTCTTTGGATGAATTACATTCAAAATTGCAAATTGTTCCGGGTAAATTATTATGGAATAAGAAACATGTCAGTGTAAAATCCAAAAAAATATCAAGAAAGAAAAAAGGTTCATCTTAAAAACGTAAATTTTCTTCTTGAATAAAATAAAAATTATAAATTTGTATTCCCGAATCGGGGTGTGGCGCAGTCCGGTTAGCGCGCTGCGTTCGGGACGCAGAGGCCGCAAGTTCGAATCTTGCCATCCCGACTTTTACTTTCCTTATTTTATAATGATTTAAGGATTTTTTTTTTGCAGATATTATTACAATTATTTTTTTATAACCGGCTAAAAAATATGTTAAATAAAATACTAATTTTTAGGATTAAATCTTAATTTTGTACAGCAATTTTTTTTTTAACTTTTTTACTAAAATAAAATTTTTATGGATCAAAAAGTAAAACAATTTATGGATGGTGTTATCGCAAAAAACAGATGCGAAAAAGAATTCCATCAGGCAGTTGAAGAAGTAGTTGAATCAGTACTTCCGTTTATTGATGAAAATCCTAAATATAGTGAAGCTAAAATTCTTGAAAGAATGACAGAGCCGGAAAGAGTGATTTTATTTAGAGTTCCATGGTCTGACGATAACGGCGAAGTTCATATCAACAAAGGTTACCGTGTTGAAATGAATAGTGCTATCGGGCCTTATAAAGGCGGACTTCGTTTTCACCCTACTGTTTATCTCGGTTTATTGAAATTCTTGGCATTTGAGCAAGTTTTTAAAAACAGTTTAACTACTTTACCAATGGGAGGCGGTAAAGGAGGTTCCGATTTTGATCCTAAAGGAAAATCCGATGCTGAAGTAATGCGTTTCTGTCAAAGTTTTATGACTGAATTACAGCGTCACATAGGGCCGAATAC
>JAUVIG010000187.1 GCA_030592825.1 Chlorobiota bacterium
CCGATTTCAACGGCATTAGCCGTATGAATACCGAAAAAGATCCAAAGAAGTTCTGTGTTCTTTGTGCGAGCTCTGATACGATTCAATGAATAATGATTTTTATGTTTCCCGAAAGATACTTCCGGTTCTGTAGCTCGTTTAATATTAATAACTTTACGAACTTTCTTTAAATTATCTTCATGTTTGCTTGCCCGACCCTTTCTCACAAATCCGGTTACAATTTTATTTGCTTTACAATGTGATCCTAAAAAAGCCGATTAAAGGTGATATGTCAAAAAATATTTATCCCGGACTCGAAAAACAACAAGTACATTTAAGAATGCGTAAATTCCAAGCCTCTGAAGTAAAGAAAAATGAAGAAATATGGAAAAGTGAAGAAGGTAAAAAGATGAAATTTATTTATAATGAGATTGATAAGCTGGAAACGATTATCATATTTTGATAAAAAAGAAAAGTTGTCCCAATCAAAAAAGCAGTGATTTTGGATTTTTGGAATATTTCCTAATGTTTTTCTTCGGATTTTTTAATTAGACTCAGAAGTCTCAATATTAATATTCATTCCTGTATCCCAAATAATAACTTTATTTTCATCACATGAAATTAAGTATTTTCCGTCTTTGCTGAAGGCAACATCAATTACTGGAAATTGATGAGATTCAAAAGTTCTTATTTCGGATTTTGTTTCAACACTCCATAATTTAAATGTATTATCCCAAGAACTGCTTACTATGTATTTAGAATCAGGGCTGATGTCTACTTTCTTAATATGCCACATATGACCTCTCATTGTTGCTAATTCATCAAATGTATTAAAGTCCCATATTTTAACAGTATTATCTTTTGCACCTGTAACAAAGAATGTTTCATCAGAACTAAGGGCAATAGATGTAATATCGTTGGTGTGTGCAGAATTAATAGTTTTTAATAAAAGTTGTTTAGAAATATCCCATACTTTTATGGAATTGTCTCCTGAAACACTATAAACTTTATCTCCTTTTTTTGTTACTTTTAATGCATATACTCTGTCTTTATGCCCCCATAATGTTCTGTATCTTTTTGTTGAAATTAATTCCCAAATACTTATTACTTGATCTGTCCCTCCGGTTACAATATATTTATTATCAGGTGTAAATTCTGCTGTCCAAACGGCATCTCCGTTTTCTGTAAAAGATTTTAGTTGTTTTCCTGAGTTTATATTCCATACAATAGCAGATCTGTCAAGACAGGCTGAAACAAAATACTTCCCCTTTTTATCAAAAGAAATTGAATAAATTTCTCCTTTATGTCTGTCTAACTCATAAACAATTTTTCCTGTTAATGTTTCATAAACTATTATTTCACCGGTTTTATATCCGCAAATAATAAATTTGTTATCAGGAGTAATGTTTGCAGTAGTAATTTCTTTTTCTTCATTAATTATTGTATTAACTTCTTTAAGGTTTTGACTGAATGAAGTAATTGAAATAATCAAAAAAAGTAGGCTTGTGTATAATGCTTTTATGGTCATTTTTATTATTTTAAACAGTTTAAATAATTCTTTGGTAGAAAACGCAAAATATACGATAATTTTATGTTATGACCAAAGTTATTTGATAAAAGTTGCTTACACCTTTAAAAATTCAACATAAAATTTTGTTCCGATATTTTCTTCCGATTCAAACCAAATATCTCCGCCTGCACTGTTTACAATGTTTTTCACAATTGCAAGACCTATTCCCATGCCCGTTGTTTTTGTTGTAAAACTGGGTTCAAATAACCTTTCTTTTTTATCATCAGGTATTCCGTTTCCGTTATCTTCAATTTTAATTTTTGCTTTTGATGAATATGTTGTAAGTTCAATGTTTATTTTTCCTTTTTTGTCTTTTGGTATTGATTGAACAGCGTTTTTAATTAAATTTATAAATACTCTTGATACTTGTTCTTTATCTGCAATTATTTGTATATTTTCATTGTTATTTAATTCCAGTGTAATATCAATGTTCTTTGTATTTTCAAAAAGACCTGTTACTGTTTTTAGTTTTTTGGCAATATCAACTTCTTCTTTACGAGTTTTGGGCATTTTTGCAAAAGAAGAAAATTCCGAAGCTATGGTTGATAAGGTGTTTATTTGTTCTATTAAGGTTTCTGAAACATTGTTTAATCTGTTTTCAAAATCTTTATGGTTTTCAGGATTATCGTACCAAGTTTTTTGTAACAATTGTATGCTGAGTTTCATAGGTGTGAGGGGATTCTTTATTTCATGAGCAATTTGTTTTGCCATTTCTCTCCATGCACTTTCTCTCTCTGATTCTGCAAGTTTCTTTGCACTTATCTCTAATTTGCTTACCATCAAGTTATATTCATTCACCAGATTTCCAATTTCATCTTTTTTATTATAAATTATTTCTTGATGTTTTTTCCCCAATTGCAGTGCTTTAAACTTACTTTGTAACATTCTGATAGGGCGAGTAATTTCAGTTGATATAAAAAATGCCAAAAAGATTGTAATCAGAAAAAGAACTACATATAAATTAACAGTAGCAATTAAAACATTTGACAGGTTTTTTTGGAGTGCATCATTTTTACTGAAATACGGCAAATTAATATATGCTGTGATTTTGTTCCTGACATTTTTAAAGGGTATATATATGGAAGAAAATTCCAATTCACCTATGTTTTCTTTTTGAATAAATTCTGTTTTTTTATTGATTACCATCATTTTAAAAGCCTTCCTGTTCATTTGTTTTCCTGTAAGTCCTCTGTTAAAAATTTCTGATCTTGATGTTGCAAGCAAGTTTCCGTTTAAATCATATAAATTTATGTCTGAAAAAAACACTTGAGAAAATTTGATTAATAATTCATCTAAATGGTCATATTTATCAGTATGCCATTCCGGTGTTAATTTATCTTCTTCATGCAACTTATGCGTTAATTCTATCAATACTGATTGAACCTTATCAGTCATTTCTTTATTATTTACTCTTTTATTTTCTTTAACGGCATAATAAATTGTTCCTGTTCCAAAAAGAAAGAAAGAAATTAGCAGAATTAAAATCATTGAGAATCTGATTTGATTTTTAAAATCAAAATTTAAACGCTTTAACACAAATTTGTGATTGAATATTAGTATCGCAATAAAAATCAGGAAATTATACAATACAAACAGATATGCAAATGAAATTATCAAATCATACACTTGGGGTATAATACGGCTGAGTATAAACTTTTGACCGGATTTATTTGTTAATATCAGATGTTTGTATCCGTTAAGTTCTTTAAAATATTTTTTTTCATCGGATTCTGAAAAATCATTTTCAATCAAATCGTATTGATATTTACCGTATTTAACTGCCAGTACACCGGTTGTGTATTTTGCATAGGAGTAATCTTCAAATTCAGATTTAATTACAGAACTTTTATCAAGCAATAGTTTGGGATAACCCAAAGACTTTGATATTAATTTTTCACTTAAAGTTATATAAAGTATCAGATTTCGCTTATCAATTTCATCGGGCACATCAACAAAACCGGTATAGGTGATTTTTCCTGTATTGTAATTCATATGCCAAAAAGATGTATTTTTAATTTTTACACCGCTTTGGTTAAATTCTTCATTGTAAAACCCTTCACAATTTACGGTTTGATTTTCATCTCTGTAAAATTCTGAATTTCCGCACAAAACAAGTTCCAAATCATATTTTTCCCAATATCCGTAAAAGTATTTGCGCTTCAAATAATTAAAAATAATTTGATGTTGATTCTCATTAATGTTTCTTAGTATATTTACGATTCCTGTATCAGCATTTAAGCGTTCATTTATTTCAGTCAAAAATTGTTCAGCCATTTCATCTCTTTCATTTGCCAGTAAAGTAATCAGATTTTCTTGCTTGTAATTTTCTTTGATTTCTGTATGTTTATTTTCAAATATTACGGCAAATATTGTAAGCAAAAAAATCAAGATAATAATTGAATAATAGGAATATTCTTGTTTATAAAATCTTATAAGGACTATTGTTATTGTAATAATAAAAAATGAAAGAGATTCAAATAAATTCCCCGGACAGATTCTTAAATAATTTGCTGATAGTAAAATAATCTCTGCAAATAAAACAGAAATTAATATATGCCGGACAGTAGATAATCTTTCCGAAAACCTGATAAAATGATCAAGAAGCAACAGGAATGATGCATATAATATACCAATGATTAAATGTGCAGTAATATTGATAATGTTGATTGTCAGTATATTTTGTATGTTAAAAGAAATGTCTGATTTAACAATCATATCTTCAACAATATTATTTATATAAGTAAAATATATAAAAATTAATAAGATGATACCGGTAAAAATTGCTGTCAGAATATATTTGCTTTTTTTTACCAAACTTTCAATAAGACTTTCAAAAGGAATAATTCTGAATAAATTATTTATGATAAACAATAAAATAACGGAAAACAGAAAGGCTTCTCCAATAGTTAACAGCGGTAAGTTATTAATGAAAATATTTTGATTAAAAGAATTTGAATTGAAAATATAATACGGTATCTGAAGTTTTATAATTAATACAAATAAAGAAACAACTCCGGCAGAAACTAAAGAAGAATATAAATATGAATAATTATACTCTGAAAAATGTTGATTCTGTTTGCTTAAAAAAATTAGTAAAAAAACGATACTCATAAAAAACATACTTGCAGGTAAATCTGATTTGGTATTTTCCGAATTATAGTTTTCAATCGGCAGTATTAATGAAAATAAATACTCACCTGATTCTGATTTTATATCAACCCCTATTGATATTGGTTTTTCAGAAATGACATACGTTGAAGGGATATCAATACCAAGTGTATAATTACTTTTTAAATATTGATTTTCATAATAAAAGCTGTTTTTAATTTTAAATAATCCGACAATCAAAAAGTCTTCATTTTCTTCTTTAATAATATCATACCATCCGTTTTCTAACTTTACAAGCCGTTTATTTGAAATAGATGATTCTGAATATTTATAAGGAATCGGAACTGAATTATTTGACCAATATTTTAGAGAATCGTTTTGATAAACAAGAATTGAGAAGTTATTTCCGGCTTCAATATCAATTATATCGAATAATATGCTGTTTGAAGATTTTTTCAGTTCTTCTTTATGTTTTGTTATGCTTTTTTCAGTTTCTGAAATAATTATTTTAAGCTCACTTTCAAGTTCCTGAATTCGTTTTTCAATAAGTTCTGTATCAACATAATCAGTTGCTTTTCTTTTTTCAAATTTGTAAATAAAATAAGAAAGAGCAAATAATAATATTGCAATTATTAAAAATGTAAGGTGTTTATAATTATGTTTCATCTGATTAATGCATATTTTATTGTTAATATTATACTATAAAACTATTCATTATGATAAGGTTCTCCTTTAATTATTGTAAATGCTCGAAATAATTGTTCAGCAAACAGCAATCTAATTGGTTGATGTGAAAAAGTCATCTTTGATAAAGAAACTTTTCCGTTTGTTCGTTGATAAATTTGCTCTGAAAAACCGTAAGCACCACCAATTAAGAATATTAAATGTTTAACTCCTGTGCTGTTTTTATGATTAATATATTGAGCAAATTCTCTTGATGTATATAACTTTCCTTTTTCATCAAGTAAAATTAATACATCAGTTTTTTTAATATGTTTCAGAATTTGTTCTCCTTCTTTTAGTTTAACAGTTTTAATCGGCATACTTTTACTTACCTTTATATCCTTAATCGTCTTAATTTCAAACTCAATATATCTTTTTATTCTTTTCTCATATTCAGCTATTCCTTTCTCCAAATAATCTGAAGATGTTTTTCCGGTGAAGAATAGAGATAGTTTCATAGTTTGTTAAAGTTTTAATATCGGAACTGAAACGCCTGTTTCGTCAAAATTATATGATATAAATTGAAAATCAAAATCAGGATATAAGATTCTGAATTTTTTGTATTTGTTTTTGTTGATATTTTTAGATGAAAATTTAACTTCGTAAGCTTTCCTTGAAATATTGCTTTCATTTATGATAAAATCTATTTCATTTCCTGTTGAAGTTCTCCAAAAATGAATATTGCTGTCTGAATAAAGTTCAGACAGTCTTATATATACATAATTTTCTAATAGTTGTCCTTTATCTGTTCTGTTTTCAATTGTATTATAATTATTTAAAAATGAATTTCTTAAACCGTTATCATTAAAATAAAGTTTAGGCATTTTTATAATTTCTTTTTTATGGTTTTTATAAAAAGGAGTAATTGTCTGAATATGAAAACTTTTTTGAAGAACTTCTAACACAAAGATAACACTTTTAACTTTATTGAACCAAAGGAATTGGATTTTTTTGGAGTATAATTCCAAAAATATCGGATAATATTGGAATACAATCCCAAAAATATCAACTGTTTTTTGTTGTTATACAAAAGTGAAGTATGTCCGTAAAGTAAAAGAGTTTCATTTAAAAATGTTTCATCAAACTTGTTATTCAAACATAAAAGCAAGTATTTGATATTTATTTTTACAGAAATTTGTGAACTTGTATATCTTTGCAACTCATAAAAATAAATATGGAAATATTAAGAACGCAAAACGTTGTTAAACAGTTTGAAAATCACAGAGCTTTATCCGAAGTAAGTATTAGTGTGGAAGAAGCTACTGTTTTCGGATTATTGGGACCGAACGGTGCCGGAAAAACAACCTTAATAAGGATTATTAATCAAATTACTGCACCTGATGAGGGAGAAGTTTTTCTGTTCAATGAAAAATTAAAACCTGAACATATCAAAGATATTGGCTATCTTCCGGAAGAAAGAGGTTTATACAAGAAAATGAAAGTGGGCGAACAGGCTATGTATTTTGCTCAATTGAAAGGAATGAGCAAAACAGATGCAAAAGCAAAACTAAAAAGCTTATTTGAAAAGTTTGAAATGCTGAACTGGTGGGATAAGAAGGTAGAAGAACTGTCAAAAGGGATGCAACAAAAAGTCCAGTTTATTACCACAATTGTTCATGCACCCAAGTTATTAATTTTTGATGAACCCTTCAGCGGTTTTGACCCCATTAATGCCGATATTCTGAAAAAAGAAATTCTTGCGTTAAAAGATAAAGGAACATCAATTATATTTTCAACACATAATATGGCATCTGTTGAAGAAGTATGTGATAATATTGCTTTAATAAATA
>JAUVIG010000293.1 GCA_030592825.1 Chlorobiota bacterium
GGTTGTGCCTACCTTTCAAAACAAAGGCTTCTACAACTAAATTTAAGGCATGGTTAGAACATTATATGTTGTGCCTACCTTTCAAAACAAAGGCTTCTACAACGGGTGCAAGTTTGCAATGTCAGAATTTGAGTTGTGCCTACCTTTCAAAACAAAGGCTTCTACAACTTAGTCTAATTATAAACTACTAAAGTTTAGTTGTGCCTACCTTTCAAAACAAAGGCTTCTACAACAGCGGTTATATGTACAATGCTTGGAATAACGGTTGTGCCTACCTTTCAAAACAAAGGCTTCTACAACCAGAAAGCCATTTAAAAGGCAGGGTTTTAGTTTATTATACTAATTTTACAATTACAATAATACGCTATTTTTTCTTTCCTTTTGCCGCATGAGCCATTATTTCCGTTTCTGTTTGTTTTAATAAATCGTTTATTTTTGTTATTCCGGGTTCAAACATTCCGGTTTCGGGTATGGAATTATGAAATGCTTGATTGCGATAATATATTATATCATCAGATATTTTTTTGTCAAATTTTGCATATAACAGAACTTTTGTTTCAATACGATTAAGCATCGGCTCATCGGTTTTACTGCTTTTTTCACGTAAACCGTCTATTACTTCATTAATCTCATTAAGACTTATTTCTTTTAATTCTTCTTGCTTTTCAGTTAGAGATAACTTATATTTATTATTGAAATTCCATCTTATAAGATTTGTGGGTATTTTGTAATTTTTATCTTTTATTAAGACAAATAAAATATTGTTTTCAAGTTTTAAGACCAAATCAACTATTCGTAATTGCTCGCAGTCAATTTTTGTTAAAGCGTCCTGCAAGTCGTGTATTTCAGTTTGACAAAGGAAGCGTTCTTTTTCGTTTAAATCTGTTTTGTTTTCTTTTTTGTTATATTTTTCTCTGTTCAAAAATTGAATTTCGGCCTTTTCTTTAAAATAGTGTTGTATAATTTTATCAAGACGTTTGTCATTTAATACCGGCAAAATTTTGTCGTAGTCTTTTATATTGAAAATTAGCTTTTTAACTTCTTTTATTTCGGCTTTTTCGACAAGTTCATTTTCAAATTGATTAAATGTTCTTTTGCCCACTTCGTTTTTAAATTGCTGTTTCGATAAAAACTCCGTATCTTTAATTTGTCGCAAATTAGATGCTCTGTTTCTCCCTACTATTTTTTCTAATTCTGATATATGATTTTCTGAAAGTTTATAAGTGTAAATATCTTTTTCAATAACAATTTCTTGTTTTTGCAACACATTTCGAATATCTGTTTCAATTTTTAAACTCGAAATTTTACCTCTTGTCATTCGTTCTTCCAAATATTTTTTTGCCATAAGTAACAAAACTTGGTCTTTGGTTTTTTGTTGGTTTATTTCAATTCCGAATTTCTTGTAATTTTCAAAATTATTTTGATAATCTTCTACATTTTCATAAAACTTGTTTAATTTTAAATCATTTGCTTTTTCGCTTATTTTAGAGGTAATATTAACATCGGAATAAAAAGTATTAAGAACAAATTTTCGCGGAATAACAATGTTATTTTTCAGAAATTTATTTATGTTATCTTTTATGCGTTGATGTGTGTATTCTTTGGGAGTTACGTTTATAAATTTTGCAATAGATTTAATATATTCTAATTCGTCTTTTTTATTAATTTCTTTTATTACTTTTTTAACCCATTTATCATAAGTTCCAAAAACTTTGTATAAAATACTGTCAATGTTTGTTTTTCCTTTTACAAAATCTTTAAAATCGCTTTGTTCTGTATGTATTTCATTTTCATTTAAGAAATTAATCAATTCTTGTTGCGATTTAGGAAAATTACCGAGCAATATTTCAAATTCTTCGTGCTGTTCAATATCTAAATAACCTCTGCGTTGTTCTTCTCCTCTGCGTTCAGCATTAAAGCGGTTTACAAATCTTACAATTTCTCTTATTTTTTCATATTTACGAAGTTTCTTAACATTAACTTTCAGCCTATCAGTATCATTTTTAATGTATTCTAATTTACTTAAAATATCTTTTTTAAAATTTTCATTGGTGTATCCTTTTTCATTTAACCATTTCAGAATATATTGCGGCAATTTTTCATTCTGAAAGTTCTCGTTTACATAAGTTTTTATTTTCTTTTTGTCTTCACCGTCTGTAATTTTTTTATACATAATTGCATTTTTTTCAAGCACGGAAAATATAGCATTTTCAACCTCTTTGCTGCCTTTATCTATTAAAGCGAAAACAAAATTACGTAATTCATTTTTGCTTATTGAACCATAGTAAATGCAATTTTCCGACTTTTCTGCTTTGAAAAACACATTATTATTTTTTATATAGTAATCATAGTTTGCAGGATTGTATTTTATGGTCTGTTCAAAAAGTTTTCTGAACTTTTTTTCACTTTGTAAACGGTTTTGATTTTCCTGAAATTCATCAACAAATTCGTCCCAAGTTTCATAATAAAAACATCCTACATTTTGCCTTAGCGAAAATTCATATTCTTGAATTGATGAATAGTCTGTTTTTCTTTTTATAATTTCTTTAGGGGGAAATTTTCGGTTGTGATATTCTTTTTCTTCTGTTTCTATATCATAATCGCCTGTATAAACTTTAAATTGTATATTCGGCAGTAAATTAAAATCATCAATAAATTGAAGTGCAAACCTTGTGAAACGATCTTTTTGTGTTCTTACTTTTTCATTTGAAAGTGAATGATTTAAAATTATTTCTTTATACGCTTCTAAATTTTTTACGCCGATTGTTTGTTTTACTTTTTCCAAAAAATTTTTAGTTCCCTTAATTTCAACACCTTCAAGTTCTTCTAATTTTTGTATATCTTCCAGAACACCTTTCGCCAAACGTATTTTATCTCTTTTCTCGGGGTACTTACTGTAAATCATATCTGTTATGGTTTTATAACTGCCCCGAGTAAATTTATAAGTCTGATTTTCTAAATTATCTAAAACAATTTTGGGAATTTTACTCAAATGAGTTATTGCATCAACATAAAAAGCAACATCACTGTTTTGGCTCACAAAATTGCTTTGCGGGTTTTTTATATGAAAATGCGTAAAACAATTACGAGTAGCTTGTGCTTGTTTGTCTTGTGTACGTTTAAAGCCTCTAATTTTGCTGACCAATAAGTTGGCTTGTCGTTTATCAAGAAAAAATGAAGCCAATAAGACAACAGCTTTGGGTTTAAGTTTATATTTGTCTTGAGTTTCTTCAAAAAGATGATAATGTATATATGCACCTGCTTTTTCGTGCAATACTTCATCTTTTATTTTCTTCTCATCTTCTTTCCCTCTTTGTTTTTTTATTTCAATATTGCTTTCATAAATTTTGCCTGCGGATTTATCAAAATTATCAGCATCAAATTTCTTGTTTATTTTAAGCAAGTATTTTTTTAACTCTTCTTTTGCATTATTGTAGTTAAGATATTCTAAATCTTCTAATTCAAAATTGCTTTTTAGTTCATCAATTATTTGTTCATGTTTACTTTCAAGATAAGTTTTTACTTGTAAATCATCTATATTCTCTTTTTCAAGAAACAATGGAGTATCAGCATGATAATTGTGTGAATAATAATTTCGGAGTTCATATAATTTTTCTACAAGCAAAATCAAATAGTGTTGTTTGTTTTCTTGTTTATCTCCTTTCAGAAATCTAAAATATTTTTGTTCTAATTCTTTAATTTGTTTAGGTTTTAGGTTACGAACGGCATCAATTTTTTCGTAACTTTTTGGTTCTTTTTGCAAATCTTTATTTCCGGAAACTTCTCCGATTGCTTTAACAAAATTATGTTCCGCCTGATTAAGAAACAGTGCAAAGGCTGCTTTTGGGTGGTTTTTTTCCATGTTGTTTTTATTTAATTGTTATATTATTATCAGCTGCTTATATCTTACTGCCAACATCTCTGTTTTGTTTAATTTCTGTCATAATAAAACTCTTGCTTTATTTCACGTTCACAATAGTTTATTCATATTTCATCAAATATACAAATCGGTATTTAAACTTCCAAATCTATTTCTTAATAACTTATTAAAGCAAACTACTGTTATGTCAAATCTAATTTGTCGTAAACAGACCCGTCTGACCGCTTAAGCGGTCGGACGGATTTCAACCTTTACATCAGAACATACTTGACTTGACACTACAATTATTTGCAGATAATGCCTTTAGTTTGTGGGATAGTTTGTACATATGAAAAAGCAAGATATTATTAAAACGAATTAAGGGTAAATGTTTCTTCTGTCTTTACAATATAAATTCCTCAACCACATAATACATCGCCCTTTTTGGTGTCAATTTGCTTTCAAACAGATAAAATCGGTCAAGCATAAATGTTTGATTTACTTCTGTATTCAAAATCTCTTTGAATAAACTTAAATCTTTAATAAACTTAATCCTTGCCAATGTTATATGTGCTTTAAATTTTCTTTTCTCTTTAGAAAATCCGCATAATTCTGAAGTTTCGGAGATTGCGTTTACTAAATTAAAGAGTTGTATATTCTTACTCAAGTTCAAGAATAATACAGACGGAAACTTGCCGCGATAAAAAGCGCCCGGTTTCTCAACTGAAAGTAACACCGGTTTATTATTTTTAACTGCACCATGTAAATGCTCAATCAAACCGGGAATTTTTTCTGTATCAGTGTCTCCGTAAAATTTTAAAGTCAAGTGCATCTTATCGGTATCAACCCACTTTATCTTTTCATTTTCCAATTCAATTTTGAAATCTTCAATCAAATCCGAAATTATATCATTCGGTTTATATTTTATTGCGATAAACAGACGTTTATTCATGGATAGATAATTATACTTAAAATTGTTACATTGCTGAATTGTTAAATTGCTAAAACCCTGCAATATAGCAATGAAGCAGTTCTGTAACGAAAACAATTATATAAAATTTCCGACAAAATAATTTTTTTTGAACAATTTAACAATGAAACAATTATATTTTTTTCTACTTTTGATTTTTTATTTTGAGTGTTAAGATGAAAATAGACAGCCATAAAATTAATCAAACTGATACTAAAAATTTAGAGTTTTTTAAAGCAAACAAAAATATCTCATTTTTTTCTGCAAAAAAAGACAAAATAGATTTTATCTACAATACTTCTGCATTAGAAGGAAATGCTATGACTTATCCGGAAGTACAAACACTTCTTGAAGGTATTACAATAGGCGGGCATAAACTTGAAGACGAACAACAGATATTAAACCAAAACAGA
>JAUVIG010000369.1 GCA_030592825.1 Chlorobiota bacterium
TGACGGTATGCATATCAGATTATTATTAATTACTTTTTTCTTGAAATTCTTTCCTGATGTTATCAAAAACGATCATTTATACATTTTGCAAACCCCTTTGTTCAGAGTCAGGAATAAGAAGAAAACTATGTATTGTTATTCTGATAAAGAAAAAGAAAAAGCCTTGAAAGAATTAGGAGCAAATTCAGAAATTACAAGATTTAAAGGTCTTGGTGAAATATCACCGGATGAGTTTAAACACTTTATAGGTAAGAATATCAGATTAGACCCTGTTATTATCAATAAAGATGAATCAATATCAGCAATGTTGGATTTTTATATGGGTAAGAACACCCCTGAAAGACAAGAATTTATAATTAAGAACTTAAGACAGGAAGAAGAAGTGTTGTAAAATAAAAATAAAACCTCTGAGCGACTGCAAGTCCTCGGAGCGTTTAAAAAACTAATATTATTTATGTTCTTTATACCATTGTTGTAGCCAATTAAAAAAGATGAGAATTACATTAATTTTAATATTATCATCAATCATTTCAATCAATTCCTCTTGTCAGGAAATTGAAATTGGTCATCGTTTCACAATTGAACTTGAACAGGTTTCAGACTTGATCATTGGTTTTAAAATAACTGAAATTGTGCCTTATAACAAAATACTTGAAACTTCAAAAGCTGAAGATTTATTTGAAACAGAATTAATATCTAATCAGATTCACGGTGTTTTTGCTAAAGGGAAATTTGGCGGTAAAGTCAACACTAAGTTGATTTTGTTAAGTGGTTTTCCAAAAGAACTTTCATACGATTTATTTATTAAAATCCCTCAAGAAAGTATGTTTAATGTAACTTCCACTTTAAACCTAACTCAAGGTGTAAAATCTATAGAATATTGGCCATATAATATTGATAAAATCATATTTGAAAAATTTAGAACTTTTGAGAGTGATGATGAATTTGAAACATTCGTTATCCTTGAAAAAATTGATTCGATTTGCATTAAAAATCAATATCTATCTTTGGACAACGGGCAAGAATTATTCATAAAACATCTTAAGACTGTAATTGAAAAATTTGACAAGCCTAAAGATTTTGAATTAAATTATCTTTTGGATTATGAGAAATCCATTAATTCGGAGGATGTTTCTCTTGGACATTTTTGGTCATTAGGAGCAGGAATATACCCAAACAAAAAGAAATTTAAATTTGGAAACCCGATAAGTTACAGACGAATCGAATGTCCTTATTTTGATAATAAGGTAAATTATTTTTATTCCAAAAATGATGAACTAATCAAAGTTGTATCATTCAACTGGAACGAATTTAATATAAGTAACTGGCCAGTAGATAATGATATAGATAGATCACAATTGAGTGAAGCATTTAAAGCAAAATATGACTTTGTTGTTAAAGAAGTTTCCGAACTTTTAGGGAAACCAAAAAGAAATAAGGTTGATAAAGATGGAAGAAGGCGAACAAAATGGAAAAGTGAAAAAGGTGTTAGAGCATACTTATTTAATTTTAGCAATTATAATGAAATACGATTATATATTTATAAAGAATAAAAGGCTACAACAAATAAATAAAATGCATTAAAACGCGTTTTATTCGGGCCGTTATACACTATTATATAAAACGAACCAACAGATAAATACAATGAATATAAAAAGATTAACTACATTATTTTTCTTACTATTTTTGAGTTCGTGTAGCACAAAACAATATTTGATAAAAACATGCAATCAAGACATAGAACTAAAAGGAGTTGTTTTTGTGATACAAAACGATTCTTCTTTTATAATTCCGGTTGCAATTTATCCTAAATATCAGATAATTGATGATTATGTAATTAATACAAAACCTGCTATAGATAAAATAGAATTACTTATCTGTAATGAATTGAAGAAAAGAAATATTAATTGTAAAATTGTAAATGACATATCAGATATTGATAAAGATTCATACTATATTAATTATCAAGATTATTGGGCTTGGGATTTCAAAAAATACATGCATGTTTTAAAAGTAAATTTATACAAATCAAACAAGAAATTGATTAGTGTTGTGAGTCAGGGGAATACGGGAGGTATGCATGATTACCCAAACCCACAGAAACAGGTTCCGTTACTTATTGAATTGATATTAAAGAATAACAGTGTCCAATAATAAATAACAATGCAACAATGCAACAATGTAACAATGTAACAATAGAACAATGTAACAATAGAACAATGTAACAATAGAAAATGAATATGAAACAAATTAAACTCATACTTATATCAGTATTCCTAATTTCATTATTTTCAGCATGTACAGAAAATATTAAAAGAAAAATCGGCTCTTGTTATTTGCATGAAGAAGGGAAGATTAAATATTTAAGCAGAACCCAAACCGGAGAAATTGATACAATCATTCTCAATGATGCTAATGCCGTCTTTTTTGAAATTATATCAGATGAAATGCCGGGAGATGAATGTGTTAACGGGAGTATTTGGGCAAAAGATAAACTGAATGTTTGGTATAAAGACAGGCTTATTCAAGGAGCAGATCCGGCAAGCTTTAAATTAACGGAAAACGGATACGCAACAGATAAAAATTATGCCTATTATTTTGATAAATTACTGGTAAATATCGAACTGAACAGCTTTAAAGTGTTAACTTACTTTTTTGCCAAAGATAAGAATATAGTAGTATATCAAGGCAATGAAGTTTTCGGTATTGAAGATATTCACAATTTTGATATAATTGACGGATACTTTTCCGCTGACGGTAAATATATCTATTTTAATAACGATACATTATTATTGAAAATTCCCGATTCTGATCCCAAAACTTTTAAATGTTTTGCCGGTAATGACGATTTACAATTAAGCACACTTAAGTATTATACCGATAAAGATAAAGTCTATTTTGTTGATACAGAGAAGAATGTAGGAGATGAAGATTTTTTGTATGTTTTTGATGCCTTTACGGAATCATTTGAAGTTTTGCCTTATAAATACTATTCAAGAGATAACTTCAATATCTATTATAAAAACAGAATTATTGAAAATGCAGACATGCTTACTTTTAATCCTGAAGGTAAGGATTATGCAAAAGATAAGGCAAATATCTTCTTTAAAAATAAAAAATTAAAAGGTGCGGATATTAATACATTCAGAGTTTTTGAAGATGATGAGAACTTTGATGCCAGAGACTCTGAAAATTATTACTTAAAAGGGAAGAAGGTTAGGATTGAAAATTAAATCTTTATGAATGAAAAAGTTTTATAAAAAAACATCATTTATTAACGAACTGTTTGGTGATTTGAAACTTCTTCCTTCTGTTACAGAATTATTTGAATTTGAATTGGCATATTTAGAATATTCAGTATTAGAAAAAAACGATTTTTTAGAAAGAACAGCATATACAAAATCGGTTAATGATAAGTTGTCAAAACATTTTTTAATGTATTCCGGAAATGCAGAAATTTTATCAGAAAATCGCTCAACATTAACCAAAGAATATTTTAAAAACGGACAATTTTCAACAGGTTATGCAACTCACGGATTATTTCCGTATCGTGGTAAATTTCACCCACAAATGATAAAAGGATTATTAAATATTCTTGGAATAAAAGAAGGTGAAAATATTTTAGACCCAATGGCAGGAAGTGGAACAACGAATATTGAAGCATCGTTGTTAGGTATAAATTCATATGCAATTGAAATTAGTCCATTTTGTCAGTTAATGATTGAAACAAAATATAATTCATTAACAATTGATATAGACTTATTAGACAGCTTGAAACTTGACAACAAAGAATTATTTACATTTTTTGCAAAAGGAAATATTCTTAAAAAGATAGCAAAAGTTAAAAATCATGAAAAAGAAAAAATTTACAAACTTGCACTTTTGGCATATTTAGACGCTTTGGGATATTCCAAAAGAGTAAAAACGTCAAATCACGAACAACTTTTTGAAAAAGTATTGAAAAGATATTTAGAAACTGTAAAGAATTTTGCAAATAATCAATATTTTGACAATTCGAAAATTGGAAAAACTACAATTTTACAAAATTCAGATGCATTAAACATTGAACTTCAAGATAATTCAGTTGATTGTGTAATAACATCACCACCTTATTCATTTGCAATTGATTATGCAGAAAATGACAAAGACCAATTGCAGTATCTTGGGTATGATACTGCTGTTTTGAAAAACAAAATGATAGGCTTAAAAGGTAACCGGAAAGAAGACAAACTTGAAAATTATTTTATAGACA
>JAUVIG010000256.1 GCA_030592825.1 Chlorobiota bacterium
GCAACACCCTTGCCAATCGCTATTGTTTCCTATCAACTCGGCACATACAGAGACTTGCACTCTGTTAGTTTATTACCATGCCCGACATACTAAAAAACCTCCGAGAAATTCTCGGAGGTTTAAATTAAATATAAATTCGTTTTAAAATCCGAATAAATAACCTACTGAAAGACCAAAAAATATGTTTTTACTACTCGCGTCTCCTGAAATAGGATCACCGGCTTCATTATCAGAATAATAATCAGCGCTATATAAATCACTGCTTGTATTAATAAAGTTAGCTAAACCCATTCCAACATTTGCTTCAACAAAAACGCCTGAAAAAGAAGTACCAACACCTAAATTTAAACCAAAATCAACTTTATTAAACATATCATTTTCAGTTCCGTCTTCAAAATCAGCAAAATAATCTTCTTCATCCATTGTTGTTGTTTCGTCTGCAGTTGTTATTTCTCCGTTAGCTTTACGGCTGAGAGCATAGCCGAAATAAGGTCCGAGAAATACATATGCAGGTCCAAAACCGGCTTTTGCACTTACTCCGACATTAAGATAGTCTATATTAGTTTTCATGTCAATAGTCATATCACCCTCTTCGTCATAATAATCCGAACCTAATTGATTGTAACCAATATCAAGTCTTAAATTCAATAAATCAGATAAGCCGTATTCTCCGACTAAGCCTGCATTAAAGCCGTTAGCCATCTTATAACCATCCGGTATCCAATAATTTGTTAAACAATCGGACATGCCGTAACCTACTTTTACACCAATTTTTTGAGCATTCATAGTGAATGCAAATAATACTACAATACTTAATAAAAATAATTTTTTCATAATTATATTTTTTAAATTAAACTTTCTACAAAGATAAAATAAAAAAAATAAAAAAAAAATGAATTAGATTGTTTAATTATTAAATTGGCTAAATTGAAAAAATAACCATGATTAAATGTAACATTTCTGTTACAGAGTCGATATTAAATCAATACTCTATGTTTAGTATGCTCGTTTAATTCAGCATACTCTTTAGCCTGATGCATAAATGCTTGTAACCTGACTTCAATTCCTGAATCATCTTGTCCGTCATAAGCAATATTTTCCCATGGTATATTATTGTGATCTTTTCTGAATTTTGGTGATACAGATGTGATCAATGTTCCGGGCATACAAGTAAAAGGAAGTATATGTACAATCCCGGAAATTCCTTTTTTCGACAATTCTGCAACAGCACCAAAAGTAATAACAGGATCTCCGTCATAATCTTTATGAACATAAGGATTACAAGAAACTAACATTTGGTCAACAGAAATTTCTTTTTCTTTATCAATCATATTTCCAACTGCTTTATGTAATTTATGAGCAGAAGCATTTTGAACATATTTACTTATCTTCGATTTAATAACTCCCTTATAATCACCTTTCCAAAGGCTGTCTCTGGTATATCTGTATGTTGAATAAATTAACCACTCAGAAAATGGTGCAATTAAGGTTTCTGCTCCTAACTTTTCCAATCTGTCAACTAAATAACTGCTGCAATGCGGATTATCTCTCATAAATATTTCACCGACAATCGCAATGACCGGTTTTCTGATACCGTTTACTCTTTTAATATTGCTGAAAGTTTCCGAACTTGCTTTTAAAACTGCATCAATATCTTTTCCTCCGGTTTCAACAGAAGCTGTAATATTATCAAGACAAACTTTATACACTTTATTGGTCTCACCTTTTACTAATTCATAAGGTCTTGTTTCTTGTTTCATTTTTCTTAAAATATCTACCGCAACCGATCCTCTCCAAACCAACAGAGTAAACTTACTGCCTTTTCCTCCGGATAAATCTTCATATGCATTATCATTACTCGGTGAAACAAATTGTACATCTTGATATCCCAGACGGTTAAATACTAATTTTTGAAGTTTGTTATATTGTCCGAAACGACAAGGACCGTTATGATCCGGCATAAAAAAACTGATCTTTTTCGGATCAACACCGGGATCTTCCATTTTTTTCAAAAAACTGCCCAATGTACAGATCATAGGGAAACATTCATTTGAAGAGGTATATTTCCTGCCCAATTCAATGTCTCTTTCATTCTGCATCGGCAAAACATACGATTCCGTGCCGAAATGTCTTACTGCAGCAGCAACAGTATAAGCTGCATCACACATATAAGGAAAATAAAGAACTCTGTCTTTCATAACTGAAGCAGAAACTTTACCCGGACGAAAGACCTTTTCTTCTTTTTTCTTAACTTTTTTAGACCCTCTTAAACTATCAAGAAATGCTTCAAATCTTGTGATCATTCCGGCATCTGCACTATGCTCGTCAATTTCCAGATGCAAATATGGTTTGCCCTTCATCTCTTCCCTGACAAAATGAATCAGGAATGAATCAGGTCCGCATCTGAAATTACCGAGAT
This sequence comes from Chlorobiota bacterium, assembly GCA_030592825.1. Lineage (GTDB taxonomy): Bacteria > Bacteroidota > Bacteroidia > Bacteroidales > JAADGE01 > JAADGE01. The sequence goes on from JAUVIG010000256.1 coordinate 2,420, forward strand.
AAACAACATCTAATTTCGGGTTCTTTTTGACATATTTAACCGCAGAAATAATCTTTTGTCCGTTTGGCCAATACATCATATTATAATCATTAAAGACGTTCGCTTCACTCATCGGTAAAAAGTCAATCGGAATGGGTAAAACATTTTGATTGATCAATTTATCAACAACACTCAAATTAAGTTCAGGGTCACCGGTATTATACGGACGACCCAAGATGACCATTGATTCTTTATCATCCGGCAAGTCAGACAATACTTCTTGACCTCTCTTTTGAACTGCCGCTTCAAATGCTGTTTGTGCTTCATCTGCCTTTTTTATTGCTTTTACTGTTCTTGATTTGGAGATATTAAACATTTTTGACATGAAACCGGATAGTTCCTTATTTAATACCCTGCCGAAATATCTGAAATGTAAAGTCGGTATCAATAATTTATCAATATCTTTTTGATCTTTCAGTGCAGCTTTGATCATGAAAGCGTATGATTGCACCCAAGGACAGTTACAATTATTGGTAGGATTATCTTTTTCGGCTTTAGCATTAACAATAAACGGTGTAAAAATATAATCAACTTCTTTTTCGAGCAGATTTAATACATGTCCGTGCATTAGTTCAACCGGTAAACATGTTTCAGCAATCAATATTTCAAAAGATTTAATCAGCATATGATGATCAGACGGGTCAGACAATACTACTTGAAATCCCAATTCTTCAAAATATGTTCTCCAAAACGGAAACTGTTGATAATAAACCGCCAAAGCTCGCGGTATTCCTATTGTAATTTTACCGTTATTTTCTTCTTCCTTATAATCACCGTTTAAAAGTTCCAATCTTTCATTAAACAAATTAGGGATTCCTTCACCTTTACCTTTACGTTCTTCAATCTCATATTTTTCACATCTGCCTCCATAATATAAAGGTTTGTTTTCTCCTTCAATTCTAACTCGCCTTATCTCGCATTGATTTGAACATGATTTGCATGTAAATCGATCAACTGTATAAGGTATTTTACTGATGTCAAATCCTTTGAATCTTGTTTTTTCCCCGTTATTTTTTAATTCCTCTCTTGCTAATATAGCAGCACCTATGGCTCCGGTAACATCAAAATGGGGAGGAACGGTAATTTGTTTACCTGTTACTTTTTCAAATGCAGCAACCACTGCTTTATTATTTGTTACACCGCCTTGGAAAAATATTTTATTACCGATCTTTTTGTTTCCGACAACTTTTTGCAAATAATTATACACAATTGAATATGCAAGCCCTCCAACAAGGTTCTCTTTTGTAGCTCCTTTTTGTTGATGAGAATTCAGATCAGATTCAATGAAAACTGTACAACGATCTCCCAATGGTGTCGGATTTTTTGAACTTAATCCTAAACTTCCGAATTCTTCAATAATATTAATATCAAGTTTTTCTGCTTGCTCTTCCAAAAAAGAACCGGTACCCGCAGCACATACCTTATTCATTTCAAAATCAACAACAATACCATTCTCAATACTGATGTATTTAGAATCTTGCCCGCCAATCTCAAATATAGTATCAACACTTGAATCATAAGCAATTGCAGCAGTAGCTTGAGCCGTAATTTCATTTCGAATAGTATCGGCGCCAATAAAATCTCCTGTTAAATACCTGCCGGATCCTGTTGTTGCTGCTGCTTTAACAATTACCTTTTCTCCAACTTCATCATAAATCTCTTCCAACCCTTTCCTTATAGCTGTTAACGGCTTACTTGCTGTAGGAAGATACCTTCTGGCAACAACATTATTATCCTTATCAATTAATACAACATTGGTACTTAATGAACCAACATCTAATCCAAGATAAACTTCCAAATTTTCATAACCGTTCAATTCAAATTTAACGTCTTTATTATATAACGCTGCTGATTCTTTTAAAGGTTCTAATGCTCTGCCGTTTGAACTTTGAGTAGTCAAATAGGTTTCAAGTTCATCTGTTCCTCTAAACAAATTTTCTTTTTTTTCTTTATCATCCATTTTGTGGAAAACTGCACCGACAGCACCCATTGAAGCATAATATTCCGGAATAATTAATTCATCATCCTTTAAATTAAGAACCTCTTTAAAAGCTCTTATCATTCCGGCATTTGCTGATACACCGCCTTGAAAGATCACAGGAGTTTCAATTTGTTTTCCGCGAGCTAAATTATTCTTAAAATTTCTTGCTACAGCAAAACATAATCCGGCAACAATATCATGGACAGGAGTTGCAATTTGTTGAAGATGAATCATGTCACTCTTTGCAAACACACTGCACCTACCGGCAATTCTGGGCGGGTTCTCTGACTTTAATGCCATTTCACCAAACTCGTCTTCAATAGATACGCCAATTCTTTTTGCCTGTTGATCAAGAAAAGATCCAGTTCCTGCAGCACATAAGCTGTTCATTGAAAAATCACACATGTTTGATTTTTTTGCAGCTTGACGAGTTTCCATAAAAATCAACTTTGAATCTTCGCCACCCATCTCAATCACGGTTTTAACATGAGGATACAATTCACCTACAGAGTATGATTGACTGATTACCTCATTAACAAAATGTCCGCCGATTAATTCTGATGCTTGCTTTCCTCCGGTTCCGGTTATTGCAGTTAAACCGATTTTTTCTTTCCCGTATTTTTTTATAATTTCTGACAAAATATCTTTTAATACATGGAACGGTTTTCCGTGGCAATAGTCGTAGCGACTTTCAATGATTTTTTTTTGATCATCAATCAGGACTGTATTTATAGATATTGAACCAATATCAAGTCCCAGATTCAGTTTTAAACCATTTTTATCAGACATATTAAATATTTTAAGTTTATCATTTAAATTTTTAATCTATTTATATCTTTATACAAATTTACATAAATAATATTTCATTCCAAAACGGAATATTACAACTGTATTTAATTATGAAAGGAAATCTGCCACAATTTATACCGGTAATAAAATCTGGTTTTAAAATTTGCAGATATTGCAAATTAATCTCAATTTTTGGCATTTTTTGCAAACTTTAATATCTGAATTTTGCGATTTTTAATGTTTCCCAACAGCATTTATTATAAAAACTGTAACAAAAATCTAAAGGAAGATGCAGGAATACCTTTATCAGACGAATCCTTAATTATAAAATGATCAGTTCTGTTTTCAATTGATATTTATTTTAAGGTAACCTCTAATAATTAATTTGCGTCAAGATTTCCAGAATTTTTTATTGACGATTGAAATTTATGAAGCACTATCGGGATAATGCAAGAAAATTTCAAGAAGTATCCGGAAAACTCTGAAAACCCTTTGGGAACAAATATAATAAACAATCTGACTTCGTTAAAATTTTTTGAAA
>JAUVIG010000154.1 GCA_030592825.1 Chlorobiota bacterium
CCCATTAATGCCGATATTCTGAAAAAAGAAATTCTTGCGTTAAAAGATAAAGGAACATCAATTATATTTTCAACACATAATATGGCATCTGTTGAAGAAGTATGTGATAATATTGCTTTAATAAATAACTCAAAAAAGATATTAGACGGAAAAGTTTCGGATATTAAAAACGATTATAAATCAAATATTTTTGAAATTGTTTTTGAAGGAAACTTTAATAAATTTTCAGCAAGTTTAACGGCTGATTATGAGCTGATTGAAAACAAGAAAGAAAACAACAGAGATTATGTTAAAGTGAAATTGCTGAATAATTTAAAACCAAATGACCTGTTAGTAAAGATGCTCACATTCGGTACAATCATTTCTTTTAACGAGGAAATACCGAGTATGCATGATATTTTTATTGAAGCTGTAAACGGAAATAATTAGAAAAAGATATAAAATGAACAAAATACCCCTAATCATAAAAAGAGAATATCTTACACGTGTTAAGAAAAAATCTTTCATTATAATGACTATTGTAGGTCCGATTTTGATGGCTGCTTTATTTATTGCCCCGGTTTGGTTTGCAACTATGGATGATGATGCTGTAAAAGTGATTGAAGTTTATGATAAAACAGGAACTTATAAAGATGCTTTTGAAAATTCTGAAACACTTACTTTTCAATTTATTAAAGAAGATAATGACAGCATCAGAAAGTCTGATTTTTTATTGTCAGGCAATTATGCATTGCTTACTATTTTAGATACTATCGGAAATGAATTTTCTTTATATTCCGGAAAATCACCTGATTTGGATGTGAAGGAGCAGATTAGCAGCAAATTAGAAAGATTCATGGAGGAAAAGAATTTCAACAGGCTTGGAATAAATAAAGAAGATATTGAATCGGCTAAAGTTGAAATTAATCTGAATACTTATACAATTACAGAAGAAGGTGAAGAAAAAAGTTCGGCAGAATTAACAGTTGCTATCGGTTTTATTGCAGCAATTATAATTTATATGTTTATTTTTATGTACGGTGTGCAAGTAATGCGTGGTGTAATTGAAGAAAAAGTGAACAGAGTTGTGGAAGTTTTGATATCTTCCGTAAAACCTTTTCAACTTATGGCAGGTAAAATTATTGGAATTGCCGGGGTTGCTCTTACACAATTTTTGCTTTGGGCAATTTTAACCGGTATTATTGTGGGTTTTGTGTATTTGGCATTCGGTTCAAGTATGATGCAACAAAATGTTGATATTTCTCAAATTCAACAACTGTCTCCTGAACAAGCTCAACAAATGATTGGTAATTCTATGATAGCAGATATTTTGGCAGTTGTTATGAACTTCAATTGGGCAACTATGATTACAACATTTATTTTCTTTTTTATCGGCGGCTATTTATTATATGCTTCGTTATTTGCAGCGATAGGTTCTGCGGTTGATAATGAAACAGATACTCAACAGTTTATGTTACCTGTTACGATTCCGCTGATTATTGCATTTGTTGCTGCACAGGGCATCATAAGAAATCCCGACGGAGCATTAGCCTTTTGGCTTTCAGTAATACCCTTTACTTCTCCGATAATAATGCCGGTTAGAGTTGCAATGGAAAGATATGAAATGTGGGAGCTGATTTTATCTGCTGTTACACTAATATTGACCTTCATCGGCTCTGTATGGTTTGCTGCAAAAATATACAAAACAGGTATTTTAATGTACGGCAAAAAAGTATCATATAAAGAGCTTTGGAAATGGTTGTGGTATAAATAATTATTTATTGTAAGACTATTACAAATTTTTTATATGATTATGTTAAAAGTGATAACAAAACAATTAATCAAACAAAATATTGATTTTAAGATAATAAATAATACAGATAAAAAAGCTGTTGAAAAAGCATGGTTATCAGCTTTCGGGAAAGGATTAAATGCTCCGTATCTTAATCAAAATAAATGGCATATTTTCAGTTATAATCAAGGAGTTGCAATTGAAGGCAATGATGCATATGAAAAATACAATCAACAATATCCCTGTGACATCATAATTTTTAATGAAAAAGTTGAATATTTTCTAAAAATATCTAAATCAAAATTACCGCAAATTAAGCCGGATAATTTTCTTGATGATATTTATATTTGTCATCGCAATATGAAATGGACATTTGTATTAACTCATGAAATGCCATATATTGGTCCTTTTTTTTGTGAGAAGTAATGTATAAACATCCAAGAAATATATAATGAAAAAACCGGAACTTCTTCTGCCCGCAGGAAATACCGAAACATTTTATGCCGCTTTGGAAGGCGGGGCAGATGCTGTTTATCTCGGATTAAAACATTTTAATGCAAGAGAAAAAGCCGATAACTTTACGAATCAACAAATTCCGGTAATAATTAATTTTGCTTATAAAAAGAATTGTAAAGTTTATATTACATTAAACACAGTCGTTAAAAATAATGAACTGTCGGACTTGCTTGATGTTCTTGATTTTTTACAAAAAGCAAAACCTGATGCCGTAATAATTCAGGATTGGGGAGTGTTTCAAATAATCAGAAATCATTTTCCCGGCTTAACTGTTCATGCCAGTACGCAAATGGCAAATCATAACAGTCTGGGAGCAAATTTTTCATACCAAAAGAAATTTGAACGTGTTATTCTTGCCAGAGAATTAAGCTTGCAAGAGCTTGAAGAACTTAATAAAAAGACTAAAATTGAAACTGAAGTTTTTGTTCACGGAGCTTTATGTTATTCATTTTCAGGAATGTGTAATTTCAGCAGTTATTTGGGGGGCCATGGTGCAAACAGAGGCTTGTGCTCACAAGTTTGCAGAAGACTTTTTAAATCCGGAGAAGACCAAAAATATTATTTCAGTTTAAAAGATAATCAACAAATAGAAAATGTTCAAGATATTATTGAAGCCGGTGTTGATTCGTTAAAGATTGAAGGTAGATTAAAGTCTTCCGATTATGTGTATAAAGTTGCAAGAGCATACAGATCGGTTATTGATGATAAAAAGAATCTTCCGTTAGCTCTTGAACATTTGAAAACTGAAACCGGCAGAAAAAAGACAAGTTACTTTTTGGGAAATAATTTAAGTGATGCCATTACTTATAAAAGTCCGAACACAGGCTTATTTATGGGTAAAATCAAAAAATTGACTGATGACGGCTTTGAATTTGATACAGAATATGAATTGGATAATAATTTCAGAATACGTATAAAGCATCCGATAAAAGACGAACAAGCAAATTTAAAAGTTAGAGATTTCTCACAATCAGGAAGAACAATAAGGGTTGTTACCGGAGGAAAATTTATTATTGACAGTTCAGTGTTTTTATCCGGTATAATCGAAAAGAAATTTTCATCAAAACTACCGGAAGAAAAGATTAACATAAAATTTGGTATCCCTTTCGGGAAAAAGAATAATATAATTAAATCATTCGGAGCAGTACAAAAGAAGAAAAATTTTTCATTGTTTATCAGAATTGATTCTTTAGATTGGATGAAAAAAATTCGATTTGATGTTTTTGATAATATTATTTTTTCTTTTACACAAAACGACCTTGATATTCTTGATCCGGAATCAAATTTAATTCAGAAATTTAAACAAAAAATATGGATTGAGTTTCCGCATTTTATTCCGGAAGGGAAAATTGAATATTATAAAGAATTGGCAAAAAGATATACAGAAAAAGGTCTTAATAAGTTCTTTTTAAGTCATATATCTCAAAAACTGCTGTTGCCGAAGAAGGCAATCTTTGCCGGAAATGAAAATATGTATGTTTACAATGATGCTGCAATTGATTTTTTTACTTCGGAAGGAGCAAAATTGTTTACCTATCCTGTTGAAAATGACGAAGAAAACATAAGTTTATATCAAAATAAAAAAGGCATAATACCGATTTATTTTTATCCGCGATTATTCATTTCAAGAATGCCGGTGAAATTAAAAGAAGAAGAAATTTTTAAGGGAGATATGGGTAATACATATTTAAAATCAGTCAGAGACGGCATTACTTATACAATTCCGGAAATTCCTGTTTCTTTTTTGCAATATGTGAATAAATTCAAACAGCAAGGTTTCAAGAATTTTCTTATTGATTTGAGTTTTGAGAAGCCTTCAGGCAACAGGATTAATACTTTATTAAAACGTTACAAACAGTCACAACAAATACAACCATCGGTTAATTTTAATTATAAGAGAATTTTGAAGTAGGGTTTGTAATTGTTCAACAATAATAATGACAGGTGCAACCTGCGGATACAAGAGACAGTAAAATAAGAACCCTTAAAAGTGTTCAATAAAACTATATTATGAATGGCAAGTTAAATATATATATTTGCAACAAAAATTAAAACATGGCGAAAATACTCGTAATAGACGATGAAAAAGCGATAAGAAATTCATTGAAGGATATTCTTGAATATGAAAAGCATGATGTAACACTTGTAGAAGACGGCAAGCAAGGAATTATTGAGCTTACTGATAATGAATATGAAATCGTATTATGTGATATAAAAATGCCGGGTATTGACGGTATTGAAGTTCTTGAAAAAGTAACAGAAAAGGGAATTGATGTTCGTTTTATTATGATTTCCGGACACGGAACAGTAGATACTGCAGTAGGAGCAATTAAAAAAGGTGCATTTGATTTTATAGAAAAACCACTTGATCTCAACAGGTTATTAATTACAGTAAAAAATGCTCTGGAAATTGGTAAGCTGGTTAGTGAAACCAAAGTTTTGAAGAAAAAAGTCAGCAAAAAATATCAAATGATCGGTGAATCAGAAGCTCTGAAAAAAATAACAGAAATGATTGACAGAGTAGCTGAAACTGATGCAAGAGTATTAATTACCGGGGCAAACGGAACAGGCAAAGAATTAGTGGCACACAGGATACACGAAAAAAGTAAAAGGAGTAAACAGCCTTTCGTAGAAGTGAATTGTGCGGCAATTCCCTCGGAATTGATTGAAAGCGAATTATTCGGCCATGAAAAAGGTTCCTTTACTTCTGCACATAAACAAAGAACCGGTAAATTTGAACAAGCTGACGGCGGCACTATTTTTCTTGATGAAATCGGTGATATGAGTTTGTCTGCTCAAGCTAAAGTATTAAGAGCTTTGCAGGAAAATAAAATTTCAAGAGTAGGAAGCGATAAACAAATAAAAGTTGATGTTAGAGTAATTGCTGCAACTAATAAAGAAATTAATAAAGAAATTGAAGATAAAAGATTCAGAGAAGATCTTTATCACAGAATTAGTGTTATATTGATACATGTTCCTGCATTAAATGAAAGGCCTGAAGATATTCCTTTATTGGCAGAGCATTTTATGACAGAAATAACCAAAGAACACGGAGTTGCTAAATTAAAAATTGATAAACCGGCAATAAAGGAGTTACAAAAGATCAATTGGACCGGTAATATCAGAGAATTCAGAAATGTATTGGAGCGTTTAATAATTTTATGTGATAATAAGATCACTGCAAAAGATGGTAAAAGTTTTGCTCAACATAGTGTGACATAAAAATGAAAAAAATGAAAAAATTAAAATTGATTATTATACTGATTCTTACAGGAATATCAGTTAATTCTTTTTCTCAAGTTGAATACCTGAAAGGATTTATTGTTAAAGGAACAGATACAACTCATTGTTTTATAAAAAAAGAACCGTTAAAAACATTGCAGTATAACATAATCGTAAAAAATTCTGTTGAAAGTACTGAAGAAAAAAATTATACTCCTTCTGATTTAAACGGATTTTATATTGAGAATTTCGGGCATTTTGTTTCAAAACAATTTAAGATAAGGTATGTAAATGATATTATGAGATCAACGGATTATTTACCAAAAGAGGAAGAAACATTTGTTGAAGAAAAAGTTTTTATTAAAGTTCTAACATCAGGGCTTGCTAATCTATATAATTTTATTGATAAAGAATCTAATAATCATTATTTTATTGAAAAGGATACCTTTTTTTATCAACTATATGAAAAACGACAATATAAAATTGTCAAAGAACAAAGCTATAAAGTTCGAAAATTATTTATTCAAAAAAAATTCTTAGGAATACTTTCTTTTATTTTCAGTGATTGTTCGAAAATCAAATCAAAAATTAAATCGGTAAAATTAAGCGAAAGCAATTTAATTAAGATTACTAAATTATACAATGAATGCATGGGTTACGAAAGTGAGGAAGATGTAAAAGTGAAAAAATTGATTGTTGAAAAATCTGTATGTGCCGGATTAAGTTTAAATAATTTTTTCTTTTGGAGCGATCATCGTGATGTTTTTGTGAATTCAATTCAACCTTATAATAAAACCCTTACGGGAGGTTTAAATTTTAATTTAATTTTTCCGAGAATTAGTTATGACATGAGCTTATATACAGGCTTACTATATTCTAATAATAAATTTTTTGCAAATTATGATACTGTTAAATCTGAAATTTTATACACATATGATGTAGATTTAAACACACATTTTATTAAAGTCCCCATACTTTTTAAATATACATTAAACAAATTTAAAATTAAACCTTATGCATTTGCAGGAGGATTTGTCGGGTTTGTTGTCAAATCTTCTAATGAACTTATTACTCATTCTGTTGAAGAATTTCAGAATATTACCTATAATTCGTATGTATTTGAAGTCTTTCATGCAAGTGATTATAAATATCATCCTGCAATAAGAAAAGTTGAGGTAGGTTATTCTTTAGGTATAGGTGTTAAAAAGAAATTATATAAAAATATTTCTTTATTTATTGAATCTCGTTATGAAGGCGGGAATGGTATCTCAAAACTTGTAGGCTTCGGAAATACATCCAAATACTACAGCTTTATAACCGGTATTGAGTTTTAAAAACACAAAAATACCCGAGTTCATTAAAATTCTCGGGTATCAAATTTATTCTGTGAAAAAAGTTTACAAAATAAAACGGTAAGAGAGTTTTATTAAGAAAACATCATAAGCGTTAATTTTAAACATACTTTTTAAATCATTTTCTAAATCAAATTCTCCGTTTGTTAAAGAATCTGTTTTATCTTGCGACCAAACTAAATACAATAAAGAACCGGGTTTATATTCCCACCGTAATACTAAATTTGATCTGAATTGTTGATAATTAAAATCAGGTAATCCGATAAAATAATCATAATTCCCGTTTCCGGTTTCACTTATACCGTATGATTCATCATCAGCCAAATAAAAAATTTCATTGTTATTGAATATATGAAAACGATCTGAATAAGCATCAGCTTTCGGATCTGTGATCTTTTTGAAATTTGAATATAGAGCGGCACTTATAAACGGAGCACCGTAATATTGAATGGTAAAATCAGGTGTAATATTAAGATCAACTCTGGCAGTTAATGAGATTGTTTTTTGAAGTATTTCACCGAATAAATATTGATCTTCGTTTTCATAAGTTTCAGTAGATATGTATTGCAGATTAGTATTCCTGTAATAATATACAGGTGATAAGGTTAATGAAATAAAATTAAAAGGATTGTATCTAAAGTTTGAAAATATTCCGTAGTTATGAAAAGATTCATCAAAACCGTAATTATCCCAAAAATAGGCACTTATTCGAAACTTTTTTGTTGAGTTAGTTCCGAAGCCAAAACTGTAATTAAAATTTCCGGGTGATTTCATTGCAGGTCCTCCTCTTAATATTGTATTATCAACATTGTTTAATTCTGCAGAAATATTGAAGTTGAATGACCATAAATTTGTAAATTGGGTCCAAGCATTAATATTTCCGCCTTTAAATGTATTTGTTCCTCCGTAATCCCAACCTGCCCATTGATTAGCATTTATTCCCATACTTCTGAAAATTGAAAAAGGCTCTGTGATATTATAACCTGCCCACAAAAATTGGAATATTGAATTTGCTCTTCTCATATAACCAATGTCATTTAATTCAATACCGGGAGATCTCCATGTAACATTTGCCATATAACTAAAACCCTTATTTACCTGTTTTGTAAATAAGAAATTACCTCCGTAGCCGGACAGGGAAGTTCTTGTTGTATCATACGTTAAATAATTTGCATCAGGTCTTTGATAATATCTTCTTGATGATAATTGTTGTTCTGTAATTGCATCTTTGTTGCCTTCAATATAACTGCTGACAAAAGTTGTTGAGATGAAATATTTTTTGTCTTTAAAATATTGTTTAAAATCAAGACCTCCTGAATATGAGTTAGTATTCAAGAAATTTAAATGTTCAG
>JAUVIG010000355.1 GCA_030592825.1 Chlorobiota bacterium
GCTTTGTTCGGCTTGCCCTCGCTGACGCATCGACACACAGTGTAAATTTCGGATACTTTAAAAAAACATAATAAAATATTTTTTTTGAAAAGACAGCTTCTACGCTGCACAGCAGATGAAATCGAACATTCCGGGACAAATATACATAATCACATGATATTAACTTCACGGCATTTTAAACCGCTCCCGTCTGCCGACAGGCAAATCGAAAAAACATTAAAAAACAAGTTTTAAATATTTTTTCGATTGATAAAAAAGTATTGATTGATTTTTTTTTCATTTGAAATTTTTAATTGAAAATCATATAAAAAACCTTCAAATGAAAAAAAAAACACTACTTTTGAGACTGCAAACACAAAAAAATATAATCAGTTCAAAGACGCATACGACATATTACAAACAACTCAAAATCAGAGAGTAGGAGAAAAATCAAACAATGATTTTTTGTGCGTAAATTACTACCCTTTCGGTATGCGAATGTCAGGACAGCATTTTTCTAATACCGACCTGATTAACAAACACTTATACAACGGCAAAGAGTTGCAAGACCAAACGAATTATCTGGACTACGGGTTCAGGCAGATGGATCCGCAACTCGGCAGGTGGCATGTGGTTGATTTATTAGCGGAAAAATATTTTTCTGAATCCCCATACTCATACGCAGGGAACAACCCGATAAATAACATTGATATAATGGGACTGACATACAGGCCCGATGTATCCGAGTTCCCGAGAGGAGGCGGAGATTTTACCGGCGGTGCGGGAGCTTGGTTTGGGGACGGAAAAGGTGGTCGTTATGATTTTGATGATATGGATTCAAGCCCGGATTTTGGGGATTTATACTATGAAGGACCTGATGGTAATTATTATAAAAGAGCACATGGAATAATAGTAATTATAGATCACTTTTTTAAGTTTCTTGTTGATAATGCTCAAAGCATGTTAAATTGTCAAGGAAATTGGGCTGTTTTTCTTGCCAGATCAATGGAAGGTGCTGAAAGTGCCATAATAGGTCTTTATGGAGAAAATGCAACCGGAAAAAATGCTCCGTTTGCTGATTTAGTTTTTGTAACACATGGTGGTGATGGTCTTGAACGTGGTAGTTTTTCTTTAGGTTATAAAGACGGTAAAGATATAAAAGTAAATGCTTTCTCAATTAGTACGCATTTTTCAAGTGGGTTGAATGATGAATTCAAAACAAAAAATATCAATTCTTTTTTTAATATATTAAATTTTGTTAAAGATGACGGTAATGTGGTTATGTTTTCATGTTATTGCGGCTGGAAAGGTGCAGGGACATACTTAGGCAAAATGTTATCATCTGTTAAAAGGAAAAAGAACTTTTATTTAAATACAGGATTGGGTGAATTCGGAAATTATTATTCTGAAGGTGATACTTTTTTTAAAATTAACTTTAATCAACTAAAAACTAATGGTACATATAAACATTTTTACAATGGGAAATATCTTCACAATAATCTAAATATAATTTTTCGTGATTTATATGAAAATGCAATTGAAATTATTTATTAATCGAAAAAATACAATGAAAAAATTTAGTATATTTATAATTATTTTCTTGATATTTAAATTTGTGGATGCTCAAAATAATACTACTGTTTCAGAAATATGTAAAATATTCAGGACAGAGTTTAAAACATCAAATATAAACTCCGAATATGATAAACAAACAGAGGTCCAATCTTTTAATTTCAACAAAATGAAACCTGGTGAAAGAGATACTGTTCAAAATTTAACTTATAAACTATATTATTTCAAAGATACTTTAAAAAGAATTTCAGTATATGATACTTCTTTAATAAATAGAAATTGGGATTTTGATATTTTAAAAATTTCTGATGATTTCATTATTTCTTCAATTTTTATTTTTGACAATAACTCTCATAATAAAGGGGATTATTTCCACGGTTTTTTATTTAACGACCGGAAAAATAACAAGAGTTTATTATTCAATTTATCTCATGAGATTGATAAGTCGTTATATATCTCCCGTTTAATATATGATGTTAGAAGATATAAAAAGAGAGACTATGAACCTGAAATAGAATCCGATTGTGAAAACTTCATTTTTTCAATCTTTAAAATTGACAGTAATCTTTTTCCGGTAAGAAGATTAAATTGGAATTATCAATTTCTGCTAAGTCATTCTTATTTTCATTATTTAAATGATAAAATTATTGAAGAGCTTTATATTATTAATCAAAAAGATATTTCTCCGGATCCAGCACTACCTTATACAAAATTACTGGGTAAACATTCGTTAAAAGAATTATATCAATTATTAGAATATGGATATTGCTACTCGTTTTCAGTTATTTTTCCGCTACCTTATTCTGAAGAAGATATAAAACATATGCCTATTTGGGCAAACAAAAAGTTTAATTGTTACTACCTCGACAGACCAGAATCGGATGAAATTGATAGATTGAAATTAGATGATAAATAAAGATGTAGACGTGCTCTGACGTGCCAGTTCCACGTAGGACACCGTTCGGCATAGCTTCCAAGCTATGTCGTTAATAAATTGTAGGCTCTTGCCTACATAAATGTGAGAGCATTTACACACCGGAACGAGCAGTACTGTATGCTGCTGTTTAAAATAATACCAAATTATAAGACACATTTTTAAATGATTATTGTTTATCTTGCCAGTTCCTCGTAGGCAAACAATAAAAAGATAATGCCGTTCGGAGTAGCGCTGCCCATTTCGTAAAGATTTTAGAATAAAGCGTCCCAATATTGGGATAGTATATTATAATAGATTAAAAAACAATGAGATAAGAAAGTTCTTTGAAATTTTGGATAAAAGGAGGAAAATATAACAGTAAAATTATATAGATTTCGGTATTATGTTCTGTTATTTATGATTTATACATCTGAATTTTCTGTTTTCTGTAATTCCCTAGCTGGGCGAAGTCTGTGACTTCGACCTATTTTGAAAATAGTTTGTATCCTGAACGAGCAGCCTACAAAAAGAGAACCAGTTCATCGTAGGCAAACAATAAAAATATAATGTCGTTCGGAGTAGCGTTTTTCGCTACTTCGTTAATAAACAGTAGCTTTAAGCTACTAAAATGCAGAGCATTTTTAAAAAAGTTCTTTGACATACTATTAAAATTACTACTTTTACAAACAGTGAACTACGGCTACAACATAAAAGGAGCAATAACAAATATAAACAGCCCAAATATTAGCAACCTAAATATATTAGGAGAAGATCTTTTCGGTATGAGATTATATTATGACGAAGAAGTCGGAACCTACGGTAATGAAACATATGAAGACGGAAAAATATCAGCCGTACAATGGAACAGTGAAAATTTGAAACAAGTGCAAACTTATATGTACGAGTATGATGATTTAAACCAGCTTACAACGGCAACATTTGAACCCGGAAATAAATACAATGTAAATATAAATTACGATTTAAACGGTAATATAACGCATTTGGACAGAAAAGGAGATGTAATTACAAAAACCAAAGCAATAGGACCACCTAATACCGGAGGTTCCGTTCAAGTAATTGATGATTTAACATATACCTACAACGGCAATCAATTGTTTAATGTAAGCGATGCTGTAAGTGAAATTGATACGAAACTAAATAATGATTTTAAAGATTATGAAAGCAGCGGCCAAGAATATTTTTATGATGCCAACGGCAATATGACAAAAGACATTAACAAAGGCATAAACTCGGTAACATACAACCACCTTAACCAACCTGTTGAAATAATAAAATCTGCCGATGACAGAACTGAATATTTATACACTGCAACAGGTGTAAAACTGCAAACCAAAGTTATCGAAGAAAGTAAATTAACAACCACAACAGATTACAGCGGTGCATATGTATATATAGATAATGAGTTAAGATATGTACAAATACCCGGCGGCAGAATTACATATACAAGAAAAAAAGCTGTTTTAGAAAAAAAACATGAATATTATTTAACCGATCATCTCGGCAATGTGAGAGTAACTTTTAAAGATGACGGCGAAGGTAATGCAGAAATAATACAAGAAGACCATTACTACCCCTTCGGTATGCGAATGAACGGACAGCATTATTCTAATACTGACCTGATTAACAAGTTTTTATACAACGGTAAGGAATTACAAGACCAAACAAATTATTACGATTACGGGTTCAGGCAAATGGATCCGCAGTTGGGTAGGTGGCACGTCATAGACGCACTCTCCGAGAAATATTATTCTCACTCTCCTTATAATTACGGATTAAATGATCCTGTTAAAAATATTGACATAATGGGCTTGGGTATTGACGATGATATGCGTCACAGATTCATGTACGGTGTAAACTCCGCTCCTCACGAAGACGGTGTAC
>JAUVIG010000129.1 GCA_030592825.1 Chlorobiota bacterium
AAAAAGTAAAAAAAAATTCTTTCTCATTGAAAAACCATTAATTATTTATTGTCAAATTTTTGTCTTAAAATAACCTATATTGTTTTATTTCACCATCAACTTTGTTGTAATATTTTGAGTGTCAGATTTAAAATTGATTAAATATATACCATTCTTAATCAAATTCAAGTTGATAAACAATGAAATATCACTAATTTGTGCTATATAAATTATTTTTCCGCTAATATCCTTTATTGTTAGTTCGTAACCTCGTGCATTTTCAATTGTGAATTGTCCATCAGTCGGATTAGGATAAATTGAAATTCCAAGTTCTGTTAAAGTTTCTATGCTAACATATTCATTTACTGTAATACTGAAGCTGCAAGTTTCTGAATTTCCTGAATTATCAATAATAACCCAAGTGAGTATAGTAGTTCCCAATGGAATCTGAACATTTTCAAGAGTCGATTCATAATTGAAATTGTTAATAACAGTTTCTATTTCACAATTATCATTTATAGAAATAGGATCAAATTCAGATCCTTGAATTGTATAGCTAATTTCTCCTTCGTTCAAATTAATAATTTGGTTATCTATACAATTTACAGTCGGGTTTATATTGTCTTCAACTATAACCTGAACTGTTTCAGAAGTTGAATTTCCGGAAACATCAAACAAAGTGACTCCAACATTCATAAGATTTCCAATATTTGAACAATCAAAAGTACTTTGGCTTATTGTAGTATCTTCAATATTACAATTATCAGAAGCATTTATGACAACATCAACGGGAAAAATTGAAGCATTCCCTGCATCATCAAGTTGAACAGTTATATCTTGAACTTGCAGTATCGGAACAATATTGTCTTCAACTGTTACTTCAATAATTTCAACAGTTGAATTACCGGAAACATCAGTTAAAGTAACCTCTACATTAACAGGGATTTCGACATTTGAGCAATCAAAATTATTTTGACTTAAAATCGTATCTGCAATTGCACAATTATCAGTTGCACTTGTAACAACATCTTGTGGAGTAATTGATGTATTACCGGTTTCATCAAGTTGAACGGTGATGTTTTGAACTGTCATACTTGGTGGTGTTATTTCAATTGTTAATGTTGCGTTATCACTTGTATAACTTGTGCCTGAATTTTGAACTACACAACGATATTTATTATTATTCATACCTGTACTAACATTTATTTTAAGTGTATCTGTTAGTGTTCCCGTATATATTTCATCATCCGTTAAATCAATAAAATTATTTCCTCCATCCGTACTTTCTTGCCATTGATAATTTTCTATAAAACAACCTGTTACAGAAAACCGAATTTCTTCATCTGGACAAACTTCAGTCTGATTTTGTGGATTTCTTGTTATGTGTGTATCAAATACATAAACAGACCCCTCATTACTATTTTTCTTTCCAACCATGATACTATGTTCAGAAATTACCACAGGAACACCAAAATGGTCATATTGTATATGATCAGATGCTTCAAAAACACCCATTTCTCCCCATTGATCAATACCGGAATGATTTCTGCCATAAATATAAGCTTGTCCCTGTTGAGTACACCCAAGTCCAGTACCTACAACAGCATATTCGCCTAATATTTTAACGGAATAACCGAACCAATCATAATAACCGCTTCCAAAAGTTGGTGTTAGTGTTTTTATACATCCCCAATTATTTGCACCTCCCTGATCTTTTTTAAAAATATAAGCTGCACCCGAAAAAGTATTAATTTCATGTTTTCTGTATGTTCCAATAATTACATAATCTCCAGAGATACCAACTGAATATCCATAAAGTGCTCCTGTTGCTGTTCCATAGTTTATAATCTTTCTCTCGTTCCAATAATCAGTTCCTCCAAAATCCTTTTCAAAAATATATGCTCTTCCACTTTCCGAATTAAGATCTCCGGGAGCACCTACAATAATCTTATCCTCTGAAATACTTACAGAACTTCCAAAATATGAATAATATATGTATGTTTCAGGTGTTTTTATTCTAATTTTTCCCCAATTATTTATTCCTCCGAGGTTTTTATAGTAAATATGTATATGTCCAATACCGTTTTCATCAGTTTCTCCGATAACGGCAATAGTATCACAAATTGAAACTGATTCTCCGAAATAATAAGTTCCTGTGTGCTTTTTAATTTGCCCCCAATTATCTTCTCCACCCTGATCTTTATAAAAAAAGTAAACTGCTTCAGCATCTTCTGCTGCAACAACAGCATATTCGCCGGAAATACTTACCGAGCTTCCAAATCTGTCGTTCTCTGTACCATCAGTAGGTACAATCTTCTTTAACAGTTCCCACGAATTATTGTTGTAGTAATAAATATATGCAGAACCGGAATTCGTTCCGTTTGGATTATCATACTCAGAACCAATAACAGCATAATTGCCGGAAATATCAATTGAAGTTCCGAATCTGTCAGGATTAGTTCCATCATCTGCAAGCAACTGTTGAATTTCATTAATTGTTTGAGCTTGTATTGCAAAAAAGGATACAAGTATTGCTATAATAATAAATGTATATTTTCTAATCATTGTTTTGAGGTTTTATAAGAGCCTTTCATCATGAGAGAACAAAGATAATGGAAAATAATTGTTCTTTATTATTTTCATGGTAAAACGTTTTTATAATATCGAATTCTTTAAAATTGATTAGTAAATAAACAAATATTTCACTGTTTTTTAAACATGTTTGATAACATAAAAAAAACCGATTCAAAAAACCGAGTCCGTTTACTAATTCTATTATTCTGAAAAACTACTCAACTGCAACTTCTTTTACTTTACTTTGCCACAAACTGTGATTTGTTCAATATGCCGGTGCAGTTAATTTTAAATTACTTTTCCGGGAATAACATAAATACTTTTATTTCCGGTAAACAGACTTAATAGATTTTATCATTTTAATTCTGTTACTCAAGTCAATTAATTGTTTCTTATTATTAACTTTTACAACAACAAGCCCTTCAAATAAATTATTCTTTAATGTTTTTAATGAAATTGCCTGCATTTTAAGATTAAATTCTTTTGTGATAATATCGGATATTTCAGATGTTATTCCGGGAGCATCTTTACCTGAAATGTATATATTAGCAGAAAATGATGTATTAATATCTTCGATATTCCATTTTGCTTTTACCACTCTGTACGGATATCTGCCAATCATATCTTTAGCGTTAGGGCAAGTTTTCTTATGTATTTTTGTTCCCTTATTAACGGTAATAAATCCGAAAACACTGTCACCGGGCAAGGGATTGCAACATTTAGACAATGTGTAATCCAAATTTGAAATATTTTCATCAATTAAAAGATAATCTTCGGATGTTATTTCTTCTTTCTTAAAATTTTCGGATTTTGATAATACTTTTTGTTCAACTGCTGTATCTTCCGGCTTTTCAAAAGCTTGTTTTATTTTTGCAATATCAGTAGTACCCTCTCCTACACTATGATAGAATTCAACAGCTGTATTAAATTTGAAAAAATCGGCAAGAACTGCAATATTCCTTTCAGAGAAAGTTATTTTTAAACGTTCTAATTTTTCTTTAATAATTTCTTTACCGCTTGCTGCACGATTATATGTTATTGATTTTAAAGCCCTTTTTATTTTGTTTTTTGTTCTTGTACCTTTTGCAATTTCTAACCAATCAGGATTAGGTTTCTTATTTTTGTTAGTTAAAATTTTAACGGTATCACCATTTTTTAATTCATAAGACAAAGGCTGAATTTTTCCGTTTACCACAGCACCGGAACAGGTTTCGCCTACTTTTGTATGAACAGAAAAAGCAAAATCCAAAACTGTATAATCCCTTTTTAAACTTTTTAAATCACCTTCAGGAGTAAATACCAATATCTCATCAGAATATAATTCTGTTTTTGCATTTGGATTAATTTCTGAATCATCAACACCGGTATTTTCCAATGCTTCTCTTATTTTTACAAGCCAATCACTGCTTCCGCTTTCTTTTCCTGTTTTATATCTCCAATGGGCAGCATGTCCTTTTTCTGCAATCTCATCCATACGTTCTGTTCTAATTTGAACTTCAACCCATTTGTTTTCATATCCTAAAACTGTTGTGTGAAGTGATTCATATCCGCTTAACTTTGGTGAAGATATCCAATCTCGAAGTCGTTTAGGATTAGGCTTATATAAATCGGTAATAATTGAATAAACATTCCAACAAACAGCTTTTTCGTTTTTAAGATCAGATTTTAATATTACGCGAATAGCAAACAAATCATAGACCTCTTCAAAAGGAACTGCTTGTTCTTTCATTTTATTCCAAATAGAATGTATAGATTTCGGACGGCCTTTAACAACGGCTTTATAACCCGAATCTGCAATTATCTTCTTTAATGGTTTTATAAAATTCTCAATATATACATCTCTGGAAGCTTTAGTTTCTTTTAATTTTCCGGCAATATCTTTATACATATCTTTTTCCTTGAATTTCATTGTTCTTTCTTCAAGTTCAGTCTTTATATTATATAAACCTATTCTGTGTGCCAGAGGTATGAAAAGTCCCAATGTCTGATTAACAATGATCTTTTGTTCATCATCCGAAAACAGCTCAATATGCCTTATAAAATAAATTTGCTTAACTAATAAAATTAAAACAGAACGAACATCATCTGTAATGGTTAAAAGAAACTTTATAAACTTTTCCGATTGTTTATCAATTTTTTCTGTTTTTAAATCCGGAACTTTCATTAAGCCGGTAATAATCTTACTGATTGATTTATTATAAGAACCCTTAATATTCAAATCATTTATTTCATCTCCGGAAAAAAAGGAAAATATCAATCCTGCAGCAAGAGAATTAATTCCGCCTCCTGTTTCTTTCAGTATTATATCAAATATTTCAGAAGTAAATTCGGCTTTTTCTGTTACTTTGCTTTTAGAAGCTTTTTTAATATCATTTAAAAATTGTATTAATAAGTTTCTGCCTGATAAATCCACTGTTTTATCAATATATTCAATAATATTGGAGAAATAATATTGTATATTTTTATTTAATAATAGATTTTTCATCAATTAGAATCAAAAAAATTTGTAAATTTGCAGTCCTGAAAAAAAAATCAGCTTTTATGAAAAACTTGTTTTTTCTGTTATTATTATCTACCGGCTTATTTTTATCTTTTGTGTCAGACAAAGATAAAAAAATAGATGCAGAACTTGTAAGCATTGAATATTATTCCAAAGGCATTTGCAATAATGACAACCCTGTTTATATAAGAGTTATTTATTCCGTTAATGAAACAAACTTCAGTTTATTAAAAATGAAACATGAGTTTTCGAATGGTATTACAGCAACTATGCCGATTACAGAAATTGACAAAAAAGGTAATATAGTTTACGGTTTTTGTTCAGGCAAAGATGAAGTAAAAGTCTTTAAAACTATTTTCATTTCTCAAGACGGCTCACAAAGTAATGAAATTTTCATTCATATTAATGTACCTGAAGCTAAAATAATTGCCGGTACTGCCCCTCAAACGATTAAAAAACAATAAATTACTCTTCTTATCTCTTAAAATTAATCCAAAAAATTTCATTTTTTTGCTGTATGTTATCTATTATGTTGTGAACGGCAAAGCCCTCAACAAAGTTAAACTTCATTTTTTTAGCAAAATTTTTGCATCTGAAAAAGAATTGAAATTTATTTATTTTTTTTGCAACCTTTCCGGAATTTACAATCTACATAATTAGAACATTATCAGAATATTGCAACATACGTATTCCTCGAAAACAATTACGTGAAATACTTATGGAAATAAATTTAAAATTTTACCGCGAATTTACCGAATAAAGTAAAAAACAAATACCAATACTCAAAAAAATAAAACTAAATGACCCCAAACTTATTATTTCAAAATGTTTATATAATGACCTAAAGTTTAGTCTTTTTATTAATATTGCAAAATTCATTTTTAAATTATAATAATTATGATGAAATTAATCTTAAAAACCAACTTATTACCGGTATTTATACTTGTCTCATATTTTTCATTCGGACAAGTCGTTATTAACGAATACTCTGCCTCCAACCTTACCGGATACACAGACAATTATTCTAAAACTGAAGACTGGATTGAACTTTATAACACAAGCAGTTCAAGTGTTGATATAAGTGGTTACTACCTTAGTGACAATGAATCTTTCCCTATGAAATGGGAGATTCCGGCAGGTACAAGTATTCCTGCTAACGGGTATTTAACATTCTGGGCATCCGGAAGAGATGAGGTTTCCGGCGGAAATTATCATACTAATTTCAAACTCAAACAAACAAAGGAGACACCTGAACATGTTATCTTTTCAAATCCTTCAGGTACTGTTATTAACCAATTTCAGCTACAAATAACACAAGTTGAACATTCTGTGGGAAGAGAATCGGATGGTTCAAGTACATGGAAAATATTTACTTTTCCTACAAAAGGTGAATCTAACAGTAATACTTCTTATACTGAATATGCAGATGCACCAATTATGAGTGAAGTAGCCGGTTTTTATAACGGTTCTGTAACAATAAATATAACAACAAGTGATCCTAACAGTACTATTTACTATACAACTAACGGTAACAGACCGACAAGTAGTTCAACTTATTATGACGACCCTGTTATAATTAATTCAACTACAATTCTGAAAGCTGTTTGTATTTCAAGTGATATTGATGTTTTACCGAGTTTTATTACATTTAACACCTATTTTATTGATACAGACCATACATTACCTATATTATCAACTGCAGGTAATGAGATGCAAACAATGTTAAACGGAAATCAATATCTTAAACCTCACGGAACTATTGAATATTTTAAAGACGGTGAACGTAAAGATTTCGGTTATGGTGAATACAACAAGCACGGACAGGATTCATGGTATTTCGATCAACGAAGTTATGACTATATAGCGAGAGACGAAATGGGTTATCACGAAGCTATTAAACAAAAATTACTCACACTGTCTGACAGGGAAGAATTTCAAAGAATTATTATCAGAGCTTCCGGAGACGATAATTATCCCGGTATTGATACAAGTGCACATATGCGTGATATTTTTATTCAAAAATTGGCAAATAAAAACAAATTGAATTTAGACATGCGCAGAGGCGAAAGATGTGTTTCTTATGTAAACGGTGACTTTTGGGGAGTATATTCAATCAGAGAAAAAGTAACTGATTCTGATTATACAAAATACTATTATGATCAAGATAAATACCATCTTTATTATATGATGTTATGGGGTGGAACATGGGCAGAATACGGAGGTAATGAAGCAATAAATGACTGGACGCTGCTTAAAAACTTTATCTTAAATAATGATATGTCAGATCAAAGTAATTTTGATTATGTAGCCTCAAAGTACTGTTACGAAAGTTTGGTTGATTACGTTTTGATTAATTCATTTGTTGTTTGTACTGATTGGATAAACTGGAATGTAGGTTGGTGGCGAGGGATTGATCCTGAAGGAGACCACCAAAGATGGGGTTATATATTATGGGATGAAGATGCTACCTTTAATCATTATATTAACTACACAGGTGTTCCTGATGAAACAGCAAATGCTTCTCCTTGTTATCCTGAAGGAATATGGGATGACCCCGGGCAACATATCGAAATACTGAATAAACTGATAGATAATGATGTTTTTAAGCAATATTATGTTTCTCGTTACCAAGATTTAATGAATACTGTTTTTATTGCCGGTGATATGATTGATTTATTGGAAACTATTGAAGACCAAATTGCACCTGAAATGCCAAAACAGATAAACAGATGGGGCGGTAACTTCACAGAATGGCAAAATAATGTTCAGAAAATCAAAGATTTTATTACTATGAGAGAAACTGTTATACCGGAAGGTTTAAATGATTGTTATGATTTAACAGGACCTTATAACATTACATTAAGTGTTGAACCTGTATGTGCAGGAAGTATTAAATTTAATTCTGTTGAACTCACCAACGATGACTTTCCGTGGACAGGCAGCTATCACGGAGGTATGGAAATGTTAATGAAAGCAACAGAAAACAATCCTAATTACATTTTCGATCATTGGGAATCAGATAATCATACAATACTTCCGGATGTAAATCAGACTGATGTATCTTTATCGTTGACACAAAATGATAATATCAAAGCTGTTTTTATACCTACTACAACCGATAATAATATTGTAATAAATGAAATAAATTATAATTCAGCCGATAATTTTGACACAGACGACTGGATTGAATTGTACAATAACGGCACAGAAACTGCTAATTTATCAAATTGGATTTTTAAAGATGAAAATGACACTCATGAATTTGTAATACCTGCCGGAACTACAATGTCAACCGGTTCCTATCTTGTTTTAGCACAAAATGTTGCTGATTTCCAAGTTAAATTTCCGGATGTAAGTAATGTTATAGGCAACTTTGATTATGGATTAAGCAATAGTGGCGAACTTATAAGATTATTTGATAATGAAGCTGCTTTAATTGATCAAGTTGAATATAACGATAATGATCCTTGGCCTGTTGAACCGGATGGAGACGGACCTACTTTAGAATTAACAAACCCTGATTATGACAACAACACAGCATCAAGTTGGCATGCATCTTATGCACCACATGCCTGTCATGGTACTCCGGGAGCCTTAAACAGTACAAGTACTTCCATAGAAGAACTTAATAATATTAGTATTAATGTTTATCCTAACCCTATGAAATATGAAGCGATAATCAGATTATCCAACAATATTAATATTACTGACGGAAAACTTTTTGTTTATAACATTCTCGGAGAACAGGTTAGCAGTAAAGTGTTTTACTCTAATGTAGCAGTTCTGAAAAAAGAGCATCTCGGCACAGGTCTTTATATTTGCAAGCTATATAATAACAATGTATATTTAGGCTCACAAAAACTAATTATAGAATAGGTTTTTTCAGAAGTTTCTAAAAATAATAAAAACTTAAAAAACAAGATTATGAATAAAATATTATTAAAAATTGTTTTCACCTTTCTGTCTGTTCTTTTAATGCTTTCAGCAAACAGCCAGATTGTTATTAATGAAATAAACTATAATTCTGCTGATGATTTTGATACTAAGGACTGGGTAGAATTATTCAATAACAATACAGAAACTGTAGATATTTCAGGTTGGATTTTTAAAGATGCTAATG
>JAUVIG010000527.1 GCA_030592825.1 Chlorobiota bacterium
AAAATATTAATTAGCTAAATAATAACTTTAAATTTGCTTAAATAGAATGTTTTTTAATATTATATCTTATTTTTGGACAAAATTAAATTAACTAATTCAAATCTAAACTCTTTACATTATGGCAACCTTTAGAATTCCTAAAGAGGATTTGACTGCATTGTACATGTTTTTTTCTTTAGAGGATAATATAGATTCAATAATTGAGATATTTAATAGTGATATTGATTCAGATGATGAACTTTCTAAGATTATAAATGAAAAATTTAATATTG
This sequence comes from Chlorobiota bacterium, assembly GCA_030592825.1. GTDB lineage: Bacteria > Bacteroidota > Bacteroidia > Bacteroidales > JAADGE01 > JAADGE01. Next base: position 273 of record JAUVIG010000527.1, read on the forward strand.
AAATTAATATTGCATTAGATTTATTATATGCAGTATCAAAACTTTTATTGTCAAAAAACTCTTCTGACTTATGTGAAGATGATTTTATTGATGAAATTAAAGATTCTCTTCTTTTAGAAGATGATTTTAATTTTAAAGGATTATCTGATATTTCAATTAATTTAAAAAAGTTATTAAATGTAGATGGTTCATTTTTTGTTAGAATAAAAGCAAATCAATTAGTTTTTGATAGAGATAAGATTTTAACAAGGTCAAGAATATTAACAGATGTTAGATCAATATTTAATGAAAAGGTTGATTTTGATATAGTATCAAATGCTGTTATGCATAATTTAAAAATTAATTATTTGAAGAATAAAAAAAAGAGGAAGATTTATCTTGCATTAGATCGTTTTGATTTAATTTCACTGAGAGAAAATATTGAACGAGCTTTAAAAAAAGAAGAAAAAATTAAAGACTATTTTAAAGCATCAGGTTTAAATATTATAGAACATTAGTAATGTATACAGTTATAGAAGAAAATACACAAACTAAAAAACTGATTCAACCTTATGAGGCTGAAAAAGATTACTTTAGTAAAAGAAGCGGTGCTTATTTTAGAGAAACAAGGCTAAGAAAACATTCTGAATCTTGGGAAAAGATTTCAGCAATTAGTAATATTGAAATGGCGAAGAAGTATAGTTGGGTTTCAGATATTTTCAAAGGAATATATAATGAAATTGAAAAATCAAAATATATTTTGGATTTAAAAGATGATTATGATGATGAAGGAGCTGAATCTTATTCTTATGAAATTTGGGAAAAAGCAACAAAATTTTTAATAGATAATGCTAAAGAAATTTTTTTTCAAAAACAGAAAGTAATAGATACACCTAGAATTTTACACGGTCCTAATGGAAGCATTGATATTCTTTGGAAAAATAGTGAATACAGATTATTAATCAATATTGATTCAGATAGTACACTTTCATTTTATGGAGATTATTATAAGGAATCAAAGAAATTTGAAGGTGAAGATAAATTAGAATCTGTTTCTTCTAAATTCTTACAATATTTCTTATGTCAGTAAAATTTGATATAGAAGATATTCCAAACGAGCATAAGTTATACTATAGAGTTCATAAAAATCATATGGATAATGGAGAAGTACTTCCTGTAGCTTTTGAAGAAAGGGGTAGGATTGAAGAAACTAAAAGTATGTCTACTGACTGGGAAAAATATTCTACACCAGAAAGATTAAAAGAAAAAGCAAGAAAACCTGAACTTAATGCTGTTATTAGTTTTATAAAGCAAAACCTTATAGATATAAATCTTAGAGTAAAACATAGGCCAACAATATATCAAGCTCATACAGATGTAAATGGAATAAGCAAGCCAATTCAAAGAGACCCTAAAATAAGACTAATACTTTGTGATTTATTTAATTGGGAAATAAATATTGAAGATTCTAAATAGAAAGTTTTTGTTACTTGACGTAATTGTTTGTTTTTTAATTGTTTGTTTATAAGGTGTTTAGATAGACGTTTTACTTTCTGTATCGGAAAGTAAACTCATAAAATCTTCGAAGTTTTCACAGGTTTAGGAGCTTTTACAATTAAAATTCTTGCATCTCGGTTGTTTTCATTACTTAACCAATGAACAATATCTGCCGGGCTTTCTATTAAACTGTCTTTTTCGCATTGTATATTCTCATCACCAATGTGTATTGTCGGCAATCCTTCTAATACGTAAAAGAATACATCAACCGGAGTTTTGTGCGGTTTTAAACTTTCGCCTTTTTTTAATTTAATATGTATTGCTTGAGCAGAATCTTTATCATATAATTGTCTTACATCAACTTTGTGAGGTGTATCCTTTATTTCTTGATTTTTGTATGTTCTTATTTCCATGATTGAAAGTTTATTTGTACTGTTATTTTACCGGGTAATTAATTATTTTATGAATATTATAATGTGTTTTCGTTAAAATGCTTTAATGCTTAAATGATTGAATATGTTATATTTCTATGCAACTAAATCTCTGTATATTATAAGCGTTAGGTATTTTTTTTGTAAAAAACATTTTCTTTTTATTATAGCATTTTTGCATTTAATCATTTTAGCATTTATTAATGTTCCGGTAAATTCGTGGCATAACCAAAAGTTTAAATTGTCCAATCCAATAATCGTTTTTCTCCTTTGATTTTTTGTATGTCTGATATTTCTTGTGAGACTTCTAATGTTCCCGTGAATTCATTATTTTCATCTCTTACGGCAAAATATTGTATTAAAATAAGTTTGTCATTCATTGGAATCCAAAAACTTGCTTTATCTTTTTCATTATTTCTGAATGCCTCTACAATTTTGTTTACAACATCTATACTTCCGGGCGGATGGCAATTCTGAATACTTCTTCCTGTGATTGACTTTGTTCTCGGGAAGATTCTGTGCTTGGGTGTTGAAAAATATTGAACCTTATCGTCTTTATCTACAAAGGTTATATCAACAGGCAGGTGATTAAAAATGAGTTCAAGTTGTTTCAGGCTTAAGTTACCGGTTTCTAATTTAATAATTCCCTCTTTTTCTTTTTGTTTATCTTCCGGCTTTTTATATTCGATATCATCATTATTTAAAAAAGCAAATCCGATATCTTTGTTTTCAAAAAGCATTCGGTCAATTTCTTCTTGTTCAAAGCTTTCTTTTATAACCGGAAACAGAACTTTTTCTTCTCTGAAAA
>JAUVIG010000176.1 GCA_030592825.1 Chlorobiota bacterium
GGAAAATATTACCGACAAAGATATGTACCGATGAACTTAAAAGTAAGGCAAGACTTAAAAGAATACATCAAGTATGCAAGACCATTGATTTTAAAGGAGGAAAGCGACTATTTACTCATACATTCTAAAGGAAAATACAAAGAAGGAACCGGCTTTAACGACCGGTTGAAATTTTTGGCACAACAAGCCGGCATACAAAAAGCGGTGAGTTTACACAGTCTGCGGCACAGTATAGCAAGCCATCTGCTTCAAAGCGGCATGCAAGCCGAACAAATCCGGCAATTTTTAGGACACGGCAGCCTTGAAACAACACAAAAATATGTACGAATAATAATTTAAACGAAGTTTAGAGAAAAAATCATAATCATCATAAAATTTATACTGAGTGAAATCGAAGTAATCAGCGTACCATAAACCATGAAACAATACAAAAAATACCTTGAAAAAGCCGGCATCAGCTCAAAAATGAACATCAACAGAATGAACATATTAACCGAAAGTTACATCTCTTGGCTGGAAAAAAGAAATCTGAAATTTGAAGAAGCCGGGTACAAACAGCTTATGGATTTTATCGGATACCTTCAACAAGAGAACAAAAGCAAACATCACATTAACAGAACATTGCAAAGCATCAGTCATTATTACCGATTTAAAAAACTGCCTAATATTGCACAAACCACCCGACTGCGAGGCATAACAAGAACCAAACCCCAAAACCTTCTGACAGAAAAAGAACTCAATAATATTTACGAACATTTTGAAGCTCCGCCCTGTACCGGATACTATTACCACAGCGATAAACTGATACTGGGTTTAATTATTTACCAAGCATTAGATATGAAAGAATTTTTAAACATAGAAATAAATCATTTACAGCTTGAAAAAGGACAAATTTACATCGGCAGGAACAAAAACAAACAAAGACGTATCATACCGCTTAAAGCAAAACAAATACTGGCATTAAACAATTTTGTAAAACAAATAAGACCGACATTAATAACACAAGCATCCGAAAAACTGTTTGCACCCCAAGCCGATAATTACAGTAAATTACATTGGCAATTTAAGCAGTTAAGCCGGAAAGTAAAACAACAAGCAAAAGAAAAAACCGAACCGGAAATCTGCAAATTAAGTCAGTTAAGGCACAGTCGCATAGCTCTTTGGACAGCAGAACACGGACTGTTAAAAACCCGACACCTTGCCGGATTTAAAAGAGTAAGCAGCGTTGAACGTTACCGGTCGGCAAACCTGAAAGACTTAAAAGAACAGGTGGAAAAATATCATCCTTTAAAATGAAAAATTGGAGGACGCAAATTGCGACCTTAAAGAAACGGAAATCAAATTTTACGATATTAAATTTTAAATAATTATTTTTGCAAACTTCAAAAACAGGAAATATGGACAAATCACTGATACCGGAAGAAAGAATAGCCGATAAAATCATTCTATTAAGAGAAGAAAACGTAATGATAGATTTTCATTTGGCGGAACTGTACGAAACAGAAACAAGAGTTTTAAAACAAGCCGTAAGAAGAAATATTGACCGGTTCCCCGATGATTTTATGTTTGAATTAACTGATAATGAGACAGAAATCTTGGTATCACAAAATGTGATACCATCTAAAAAGGTACTGGGCGGTGCAAAACCGTTTGCATTTACCGAAACCGGAGTTGCAATGTTATCAAGTGTATTAAAAAGCAAAAAAGCCATAGAAATCAATATAGCAATTATGAGAACTTTTGTAATGCTCAGAAAGATGTTCTATGAAAACCGGGAAGTTTTGAACCGTTTAGACGATTTTGATAAAAGACTTGCGGAACATGACGATAAAATACTGATTGTTTTTGAATACCTTAAACAATTTGAAAAAGCCAAGCAAGAAGTACTAAGTCAGAAAAACAGAAATAAAATAGGTTATAAAACTGATGATGATTAAAAGCAAAACTTTGCGATAAGTCCGTGAAAGACCGAACGAGAAGAAGTCTTGCTTTATCGAACTTTAACATAATATGCCTTATAGGCACGCAGTGTTTACAGAAGTTGCGAGAGGTGCCAAGTGTCGCTGTCTCCCTTCAATTTATTAAAATCCATAATCAAAGCAAAGCCGGCAGGCACGCCCGCAAGCCAATAAAAGCTGACGCTTCTTATCCGCTTGCGGTCTTGCGTTGCCGGTATCTCTCTGATACATCCTCACAAGATAAACCGCTCCGGCAAGTCGGCAACTATAAGGAATATTATGTTAAACAAGTACTCACAGGCGGGCATACAAGCAAACCGCAAACAAACTGCAAGAAATAATCAATAAACATTAATCAACAGTCAATTAAGAAATCCCGCTGTTCCGTCCCTTGTGCGTTCAATAAAGCAAGCCTTCTTTTCTGCATACCGTCCCACATCAACAACACAGCGACCCCGACGACCCCGACATCTAAACAAACAATATCTTTTTCAATAATCAATAGTCATTAATAAATAATCAATTTAAAATCGCCTTTAAACAAACCATCTTTTTTTCCGTCGGTCTTCCTGATGGGCGACCCGGACAGAACCACAAGAACCGGAAAAGAAAAACCGCCGAAAAAAAAGACGTATCTCCGGGACAAAGCCCGCTCTTTATCCTTTGACCGTTGAAAGTTCCTTTACCGCTTCATCCGAACACCTGATATAAAAACTCCGACCCTTAAAAATCATAGATTTTACAAATACTTTTTTCTTTCAATTGAACATTTTTTTTAATTGAATAGTCCCGGTACTAAAAATCAATTAAAAAAGTCTCAAATGAAAGAAAAAAACATTACTTTTGAGACCGTAAAACCAAAAAATACAAAAGCGTTCAGAACTGCATACGACACATATCAACACCTTGAAAATCCGAGCATATACAAAAACCCGGAACAAGAAAAAAACTGCGTAAGTTATTACCCTTTCGGGATGACTATGTCTGGATTAAGTTTTATAGATGTCGATGATGAAGATAAGAATCTTTACCTCTTTAACGGCAAGGAGTTACAAACAGAATTCGGATATGAAAATTATGACTACGGAGCCCGTCACTTCGATGCACAGTTAGGACGTTGGCACGTAATCGACCCGATGGCAGAATCTTATTACAGCCAATCACCTTACCACTTTTCCGGTAATAATCCTATCTACTTCGTCGACAATAACGGGATGAATTATGACGGATATATAGTTGATGAATATGGTAAGATTGAAAGAGTTGATAATACCGGCGGAGATAAATATGATGTTTTATACACGAAAAAAGACTACGAAAAAGAAAAAGAATCCGGAGAAACAAATGAATACGGAAATCCTGAACCCGAGAATAGTGTAACTGTGAATGATACAGATATTTTACCGAATTTGAGTGAAGTAAATGATAAAGGAAATAGTATTTCTAAATCTCACAGTACAGGAAGCATTGATGATGTTTTTAAGGTGTTCAAATTTGCAGCAGATAACACAAGTGCAGAGTGGGGTTTGGCAAGGTATAAAGAGAACAATACTAATAAGTACGCAATTTTTACAAATCATTGTACTAGTAGTATTAGCTCCCCACAAGATTATGGATTAAAAAATACTATCGCTTTTGTGCATAGCCATCCAAATGCAATGGCTAATGAATATGATGAACTTATGTCAATGGGAGGAGAACGTCGTTGGGATACTGGTCAATGGCAACGTTATTTAAATTCAGATTGGGGGCATAAAGCCAGTGGATATAGACCCTTTGAATTTTATACGTACTTCAAGAAATCAAATAGATTATATCATATAAGTAAAAAAAGACTAACACTAGTAAAAACAGTTAATGATCATAAAGGTTTCTATTTTGGAGTTTTAAATCATAGATAAATAATTTTGATTTATTTATTTTGCATTTTCTGTAAAAATATCCATAGAATCTGAACAGAAATTGTTTTGTTCTGGAACGTGAAAAAGAGTATCCTGTTTAATGTAAAAAGAGTCATTTGCAAATTTAACATATTTAATTTCGCTAATAGGAATACAATCTTTTATAGTTGTTTTATTAATGAATTCCATACTATCAGATACAGGGAAACAATTTTTTCCGAATTCTGATAAATATAAACAAGAATCTATCTCATAACTGTTAAGCACTATATAAGGAGAGTCTATTTTCCATATTCCATTTGAATAGCCTTTCCCAAGGCAGACTTTAAAGTTAAATTGAAACGTACTATCTTTTTTTATCCATAAAGTAGAATTATATGGCAACACTTTTTCAACAGATTTCCATTTTTTAGTAAAAACATTTTTAACATAAATTTCTTTATTAATTTTTTTGTTGTTGCTTTCTGTACATGAAGAGAAAGTAAATAACATAATTAAAAAAAAGGATAATGTTTTCATTTTAATATATTTAATGTTTATTTTTAAATATAACCGCAACTTTAAGAGTTGCGGTTTTTGTATTTTACAGAGTAGCTATATTTTTAAATTTAACAGAATTAATAAAACCGTCAATAACATGCAGGATATGAGATTTATCTTCTTCATTCATTTGTTTAATCTCATTTAATCTTTTTAACATTGCCGGGTCTTTCAGTAAATCTCTGTCTTTCGTTTCTCCAAGTAAATAACCTACGGTTGTATCCAAAATATTAGCAAGTTTTTTAACAACATCAATAGTAGGTTTAACTTCATTCCGTTCATATTTGCCAATTATTGAATGATTAGTATTTAACTGTCTTGCCAGTTCTGATTGTGAAAAGCTTTTAGCCTCTCTACATTCTTTTAGTTTTTTTCCGAAACTATTATTCATAACAGGTCATTTATGGTAGTATAAAGTCTTTATTTGTCTGATTTTGCAAATATACGGTTCATATCTTACATAAAAAAATCATATATATTTTGTTTGTTTAGTCAAATGTTATAATTTTGGGCAATATATGAACGGATAAAATATTTTAAACTTTTTTCAATATGGAAATAAAAGAAATCAAACAAAAGCTGTCAATCCTAAAAGTCCTAAACTATTACGGATTAAAACCCGACAAAAACAACATGCTGCACTGTCCGTTCCACAACGACAAAACCCCAAGCATGAAAATCTACCCGGAAACAAATACATGGACATGCTTTTCAAGTAAGTGTACCGCAGGAACCGGCGACCAAATAGAAATGATACAACGAAAGGACAAACTAAACAAACATCAAGCAATCTTAAAAGCTGCAAGCATGGTAAACGGCTCCGTAATCCAAAACGTTAAACCGATAACAAAACCGGTTCCGGTTCCGGCAAGCGATGAAGAACGAGAAGCCTTTTTAAAAAAAATGTTCTCATCCTTTAAAAAAGCCGTATCAAACAGCCGTCCGGCAAAAGACTATTTAACGAGCCGACATTTAAATATAAGTGAAATCGAAGCGGGCTACAACTCCGGACAGTTCCATCACGGTACAAGAAAAGACGAAACACTTATAAAAACCTGTCTTAATTGCGGACTGTTAACAGAAACCGGCACAAAATCAAGAACCGGAGAACCGGCATATAAACCATTCGGCAAATCCTGTATTGTGTTCCCTTTGAAGAACAAAGAAAATAAAATCTCCGGTTTATACTTCCGCAGCATATTGCCAAACACCGGGAACAGACATTTTTATCTAAAGAACAGAACCGGACTGTATCCCGAACAACCCAAACCCGAAATCAAAAGCCTGATCTTAACCGAAAGTATAATAGATGCAGCCACCCTTTTACAATATCCGGAAATAACCAACAAACACAATATATTAGCACTGTTCGGCACCAACGGCTTAACCGGCGAACATATGGAAGCAATTATACTGTGGATGATCGCAAGAAAAGACAAAACCAAAGAAATTACCCTGTTCCTTGACGGTGATGAAGCCGGACAAAAAGCATCAGAAAAATACAGCAAAGAGATAAAAAAGATCACAGACGAACAACTGTTTATATACACGGTCGATACTCCGGACAACGAAGACATCAACAGCTTACTTGACGGACACGACCAAGAAATATTTAAACACCTTATCAATAAGAGAAAACTTTTTCTTTCAATTGAAAAACCTTTAATTGAACCCGAAGAACCAAAGGAACCGGAAGAACTGAAAGAAACCGGAGAACCGAAGCAAACCGAAACAAAAACCCCTAAATCACTAAATAACTATAACACTATCACACTAAATACAAATAATCCGGATTACATCACACTAACAACCGGCGAACTAAAACTAACGGTATTAGGAGGAATAAACCTGCAACAACTTGACCGGCTCCGGATCACCCTCAAGATCACCAACACTTCGACTACGCTCAATGCAGGTCAAACCGGCAAAGTAAGAAACAACATTGACCTTTACAATATCGACCAAACCGACCGGTTTATCAACAAAGCAGCCGACAAACTGGAAACCGGAAGCACAACACTAAACCAGGCAATATCAGAACTAACAGACCAATTAGAAACTTACAGATTAAATAAATTAGAAGCAATGAAAACAAATAAACCAAAAGACCGGATATTAAGTGAAGAACGAAAAAACAAAGCAATCAAATACTTATCAAGTCCGGAACTGTTAAAGAGAACCAACAAAGACATAGGAAAAACCGGAGTAATAGGCGAAGAAAACAACCGGTTGTTAATGTATTTAATATTTACATCAAGATTAAGAAAACAGCCCTTACATATTATCAGCTTGGGCGGATCAGGAACCGGCAAAACCTACCTGCAGGAAAAAATAAGTGAGCTCATACCGGAACAAGAAAAAAAAGAAATTACCATATTATCAGAAAATGCCTTTTACTACTTTGAAAAAACAGAACTTAAACATAAACTGGTATTAATCGAAGACATGGACGGAGCAGAACAAGTTCTGTATCCTCTCCGGGAACTGCAATCAAAAAAAAAGATAAGTAAAACCGTCCCGATAAAAGACAGCAAAGGAAATTTAAAAACCATTACTTTAAACGTAGAGGGCCCGATCTGCCTTGCAGGAACCACCACAAAAGAAAGATTATACGAAGACAATGCAAACCGGTCAATATTAATATACTTGGACAACTCAAAAGAACACAAAGAGGAAATTATGAATTATCAAAGAAAATTATCAGCCAGTAAAATCGACACAAAAGCAGAAGCAGAAATAAAGGAACTGTTCAAAGACATCCAAACTGTTTTAAAACCGGTAAAAGTAAGAAACCCGTATGCAGAACAATTAAAAATACCGGAACATGTATTTAAACCATTAAGAACAAACAGCCATTATTTAACTTTTATAGAAACCGTTACATTTTACCACCAATACCAAAGAACACTAAAAACAGACAGAGAAACCGGAGAGAAATACATCGAAACCACAATCGAAGACATTGAAGAAGCAAACAAATTAATCAAAGACGTTTTACTGGCCAAAAGTGATGAACAGACAAAAACAGTAAGAGAATTTTTTGAACAACTTAAAAACCGGTTGAAAAAGGATAAGAAACAAAGCTTTTACAGCAAAGAAATACAAGAACGTTTAAGAATTTAC
>JAUVIG010000566.1 GCA_030592825.1 Chlorobiota bacterium
AATATAAAGGTAAATGTATTGATGAATTCGGAATAAAAAAGGGAAGTATTGTAATTGATTATGGTTGCGGACCGGGAATGCATATTAAAAGAGCATAAAAAATATATAATTTGTAAGCAAAAAAAAAGAAATACTTTGTAAATAAAAATATTTATTATACCTTTGTTTATAATTTGACTGTTAGTCATTTTATATATTACAGTATAATTTATGTATATGGGTATATCTGAACGTAAAAAACGAGAAAAAGAGCAGCGAAAAAACGATATAATTGATGCTGCAGAAAAAATATTCTTTAAAAAAGGAATAAATAATTCAACAATGGATGAAGTTGCCGAAGAAGCAGAGCTCAGTAAAGGCACTTTGTATTTATATTTTAAAAGCAAGGAAGAAATACATTTCGAAATTAAAACAAGAGCTTTAAATATTTTAACAAAAATGTTTACAAAATCAATTTGCGAGAATAAAACCGGTCTTGAAAATTCTATGAGAATTGGAAAAACTTACGTTGACTTTGTAAAAAAACATCCTAACTATTACAAATCAATGATATATTTTGAAAGTAATGATTGTAGTACATGCCAATTCCGCGACAATTGTGAGAATTTTTTCAAAGAAGATAACCCGTTGATGATTTCAACAAAAACAATAAGCCGAGGAATAGCAGACGGCAGCATTAGAAGCGATATTCCTGCAAATGTTTTGTCACAAACGCTTTGGGCTCAAATCAACGGTATTCTTCAATTCATTTCAACCAAACAAAAAATATTGGAATTTACCGGAGTAAAAGCAGAAGACATTATTAACAGCCAGATTGAAATTGTTAAAAATGGAATAAAGAATAAAGATTAACTGTTACAGCGTTATATTGCTGAATATCAGCAATGAAGCAATACTGAAACAAGTTCAGCACAAGTTTTAGCAATGTGAACAATTACTTTTATAACTGTATAAATGAAATAAATTAAGATTTTTTCGTCAATATAAATAAACATGATAAAAGGAAAACAATTTTTCCGTTTTTTATGCAATCATTACTAATTCAAAAACCTGATTAAAATAATTGACACATGAAACACCCATAAAAACCAAATTTTGCTTCGCAGAGCCTTTCAGGGTTCACAGAAAATAGCATGACTAATAAACAATGTTAATTACTTGTACATACTTGAAAGTATTCCCTGTCTGCCGACAGGCAGGCTATGTGCAAAGCAAAACAGATATAACAAACAGCGAAAAGCATTCAACTTGCACAATATTAATTAATTGCAAAATTTTAGACAAATGAAAGAAAACAAATCCGTAAATAAATTTGAAAAAATGCCAAATCTTGCATTCAGAATAATGACATTGATATTTAAAACAGCAAATTTTTTTAAATATAAAGGTAAATGTATTGATGAATTCGGAATAAAAAAGGGAAGTATTGTAATTGATTATGGTTGCGGTCCCGGAATGCATATAAAAAGAGCATCTGAATTAGTTGGTAATGAAGGATTAGTTTATGCTGTTGATATTCATGAATTGGCAATTAAATCAGTAAAAAAACTAACAGCAAAATATAATTTAGATAATGTAAAAACACTTCAAACAACCGAAAATAAAGTTGAAATACCGGATAATACCGGCGATTTAATATATGCACTTGATATGTTTCATATGGTAAAAGATTATAATAGTTTTTTAGCGGAATTAAACAGAATTGGAAAGTCCGATTGTGTATTAATTCTTGAAGACGGACATCAATCAAGAAAAAAAACAATTGAAAAAGTTGAAGAATCGGGATGTTGGAAAATCGTGAAAGAGCATAAAAAATATATGATTTGTAATCCTAAATAAAATTTTAAATTGTATAAAAAGTAAAGATTAAATTTTAAAAACCTCTGCACCTCATCGTCTCAGCGTTCAATATTTTTCTAAACGCAAAGATGCAGAGAAAAACAATTAACACATGAAAAAAAAGACAATAATATTTTTATCTTTTATGATATTAATAACTTATCTCCCGGCTCAAAATAATGTGCCGGAAAAATACATTCAAGAAGGATTGCAAAGTAATCTTACTTTAAAACAAAAACAAGCATCTTATGAAAAAAGCATATTTGCTTTAAAAGAAGCGAAAGGTTTATTCCTGCCGAATTTGAGTTTAAATGCAAGATACTCTGTGGCTGACGGCGGGCGTATAATTGATTTCCCGGTTGGGGATATGATGAATCCGGTTTACAGCACACTTAATCAAATGACTCAAACAAATCAGTTTCCGCAAATTGAAAATGAAGAAATACAATTCATGAGGCCAACCGAACATGAAACCAAGTTGCGTTTGGTTCAGCCTTTATTTAATTCCCAAATTTATTATAATTCAAAAATAAAATCAGAACTGACGAATATCGAAAAGGCTGATATTGAAAGCTATAAACGAGAATTAGTTGCAGAAATTAAAACAGCATATTATAACTATTTAAAAACTGTACAAGTTCTTAAACTTACAGATAAAACAACCGAATTGCTGAAAGAAAATATCAGGGTAAACGAACGGCTTTTTGCAAATGATAAAATTACAATTGACAATGTTTACCGTTCAAAAGCAGAGTTAAGCAAACTTGAACAAAATATAGCCGAAGCCGTTAAATACAATAAATCTGCAAAAGCATATTTTAATTTTCTTTTGAACAAACCGCTTGAATCGGAAATTGAAAT
>JAUVIG010000417.1 GCA_030592825.1 Chlorobiota bacterium
AAGTTTCCGGTTCTTGCCCCCAAGTATCCCAATTATCAACATAAACTGTTAAATTTTTGATTTTATTTCTACTGTATGTTGCATTTAATTTCCATTCGGCAAAATCGGTCAGTTTAATTCCTGCCGAAAGCTCTGCACCTGCTCTGTAACTTTCCGGAACATTGCTCATTATATATGCACCGACATCATTAATTTCTCCTGTTAGTATTAATTGATTTTTATAGTCCATATAATACAAGTTCAAATTCAATGCAAGTTTATTTAATGCTAATTTGTAACCTGCTTCAAAATCATATAAGGTTTCAGGAACAAACTCCTCACCTTCAGCAGCATCTCTGAAATTACTTCTTGAAGGTTCACGATTAGCAACAGCAAATGAAAAATATGAGTTTTGATTTTGGTCAATATTATAACTTAAACCTGCTTTCGGATTAAAAAATTTATATGAATTTGCTTGTGTTATGTTCCTCAAATCATCATGAATACCGTCAATACTGTAATCAATTATTCTGTATTGTATATCAGCCCATAGGTTTAATTCCGGAAAGATAGAGTAGTTAATTTTCAAATATTCATTAATATCTGTTTTACTTCCTGAATTATTATACCATTCATGCCTGATATTTCCGGTGCTTGCATATTCAGCCCAAATTATCCTTCCGAAATGGTCACCGTCATATTTATTCCATGCACCGCCAAACACCACATTTAAATTATTTATTGAATAACGTAAAGAATATATTGCACCTGTAAAATTATTATCTAACCATTTTCTGCGTATTAAATTTGTATCGGTTATTGTATCAGTTCCAATAATAATATTATCCAAACCATAATCAACAAAGTCTTCTCCTTCTTTATATTGTTCGTAATATCCTTCACCTTTTGTATGATGTAAAGCAATATTCAAATTAAAATATTTATTGAATTTTCGTGTATAAAATAGTTGGTAATGCTTTTGAGTATAGTGGTCAATTTCATTTTCGTATGTATAAGAATTATAAGTTCTGTTAGTTTCCAAAGAATCTTTCGGTACACCGTTCCATGCTTGATATGTTTCTTCTGTTCCTCTGAAAACATTGATTTTAAAAAAGTTCTTTTTATCAACATATGCACCTGAAACATAATAAGATTCTAAATCAGACCTTGCTCTGTCAATAAATCCGTCAGAATGTATTTTTGAAAGCCTTGCATCAAAAGAAAAATGATTTTTCAATAAACCGGTTCCGACTTTGAATGTTGCTTTTTGTGTATTAAATGAACCATATGTACAATTAACATCAGCATAAGCATCTTTTTCTAATACATTAGTTACAAAATTAACATTAGCACCAAATGCTGCTGCTCCGTTTGTGGAAGTCCCCGCCCCTCTTTGAATTTGAATATTGTCAACAGAAGATGCAAAATCAGGCATATTCACCCACCACACTCCGTGCGATTCAGAATCATTTAAAGGAATTCCGTCAAGTGTAACATTTATGCGAGTCATATCTGTTCCTCTTATTCGCATGGACGTATAACCGATTCCGGTACCGGCATCCGAACTTACGACTACTGAAGGTGTCATATCCAACAAATACGGAATATCCTGTCCTGTATTATATCTGTCAATATCTTCTTTCCCGATATTTGTATAGGCAACAGGTGTCTTAATATCTGCTCTTATTGCTGTTATAATAACCTCATCTGCAATTATATCAGATGTTTTTAATTCAATATCAACACTTAAATCATTATCTGAAATTACAACTTCGTTTTTAATTGATTCATAACCAATTAATGATACTTCAATTGTATAATTTCCCTTTTTGATATTTTTAAAAATAAATGCACCGTCATCATTACTGACTGTTACCAAATAAGTTCCTGAAATTTTAACGGTTGCTCCCGGCAGTGTATTTCCTTCATTATCCTTTACTGTTCCGGAAATACTTTGTGCAAAAACATGTGCTGTAAAAAACAGCATAACTAATAATAAACTGATTTGTTTCATTTGTTCGATGTTTTAATTAATAATTTAATTAGTGTTTGTCCATAATGTCCGATTTCTTCGTTATCCTTATGTTAATAATCAGTCATTTACAAAAGTAAACTCCTGATTATAAACATTTCGGATGCCTCGAACTCGAACATTCTGAACCAAACACTGACTTTATAGACAGACACTAATTATAACATCAGGGTTGGTATTTTTTGAGTGGATTAGGCAAACTTCCTGAATCGGCATTATCCGTAGCAGGTACAAAGGGTCTAATCTCAGCCTGTGATAAAACCTAAATTGAGCGGTTATAAATTTAGGTTATCGGCACCCCTGATATTTTTTACAAAATTAAAATAAAATTAATAAATAAATACAAGTTTCTTATCTTATTTCGGAAAGTTGTATCTTGCAAAATTAAAACTCTTAAAATGACTAATTTAAAATTATTCTTCCTGATTCTCACAACAGGATTCATATTAATAAATAAAAATATTGACGCTCAAAAACTTACACACAATCAATATACTGCTCTTAATAACTATATTGAATATTTAAATTTCGGAGCAAAAGAACTTACCGATGAAACGGAATGCCTGTATGACTATTATTCAACAGTTGAGAGTTACAGAAAAAATAAAAAGGATTCATACGGCCTGCATACAAAATCAATTTGTGCAGGCAAAGATGACAGCTATAATTATGATAAAGCAATTAATGAAAGTAACAAGTTAAACTCAAATGATGCTGAACAGTTGAATGATTTATTAAACAAAACCCATGAAGTTTATAACAGCATTATAGAAAAACTTCGTGAATTAGAAATTTATAATCGCCTGAAAGATTACGAAACAGATGAATTTAAAAGACATGATAAACTCTTACCGGAAATACAAAAGTTGTTTCAAAATTATATAAGCTTTCATCAAAAACTTTATGAAGAAACTTATACCGTTTACAGGAAGTACCAAACTTATAACAAATCAAATCTTTATCATTTTCATGAAAATGAATTAAAAACATATCTTGATACAGAACAAGGTTTTTTTAAGATTTGGAACTTGAATTTTGAGAAACATAAGTTTACGGAAAAATTTCCTTTGGATGAAATTATTCAAAGCATCAATGAAACAGACAGGAAGTATTATCCATTCGGCACTGATACTAAATTAAAATATCCGACAAACCGGTATTACAGCTCATTTTGGGGAAGTGTTCACAGTATGCAAGCATCTAAACGTAATGCAATTGATGATAATACAATAAAAGCTGTGAATGATGATATGCATTCCAATGAAAGTTATAAAGACTTTTATCAAATATTCAACAATTCTTTGGTTAATTATTACAATAATTATGTTTGGTCTTGCGGACAAAAAGGCATTTATCTTTTAAAGTACCCTAAATCAGTTCCTTCCTTTGTAATTAACAAACAACATAAAATACATAAAGCTGATTTTGAATATGAAATACCTCCGCAAGAGCTATATTTCCCAAAATTGTTAACTCAAACAAAGCCTTTCTCAAAAGAAGTTGCTGTGGCTCTGAATAATTTTGTTGAATATATTAATAACGAGATAAGAATTGCTTCTGACCGTCCGAGATTTATGGAAAGTTATAACAAAAGCGTTAACAGATACAAAAATTATTCAAGAAAAAAACTTGAAAAATATCAGCCGTCTTCGTTAAGAATATTTGAAGATTATCATTTAGCACTTTCAGATTATGAAAAGGCAATTAATGACAGTAGATTTCTGCCCGAAGAATACAGAAAAACTCTTAACAAACAAACCGGTGTGATAAAACTTATTTGCGATAAGAGA
>JAUVIG010000519.1 GCA_030592825.1 Chlorobiota bacterium
ATGATTTTTCAATAGGTGATTATATTACCGGAAACGAAAATGAGCTTTTCATAAACATGAATTTATTTAAAAATGTTCTGACAAAAAAGATAAAAAAAACAGATAAATATGAAAAACATTTCACCAATCATATTTCATACGATTTTTATTTCACTTTAAAGATACCTGAAGACCGACAAGTAGATTACATGCCGAAAAATGAGGAATTCAGCAACTCAATGTATAATTATAAGATTGAATATGCTGACAGAGGAAATGAGATACACTATCATTTTTTTATTTCATACAATACATTAATACTGAAAAAAGAAGATTTTAAGTTATACAATGATTTGATAGAGAGCCTGCATAAATCATACAGAAATTCAGTTAGTTTAGTAAGAAAAAAAGATAATGGATAAATATTTACTTGATAAAATACAAATAAACCGAAATTGATTTAATTTTCCACACTATGAAAAAGATAATAAGCCTAATTTTCTTCCTTGCATTTTTGCTCACTTTTTTTATTAAAACCTATTCCCAAGATATTGAAGCATTAAAATATGACTGGAAAGATGAAATAAAAATAACAGATGTTAAAGCAGATACATCAATTCAATCTGTGATTTTAAAAACTAAACGAATCCAACAATTTGTTTACGAGAATAATTCTCTTGTTGAGTATGTAACATTTCACAAAAAGATTAAAGTGCTGAATAAGAGCAGTATAAACAAGTGTAATAAGATTTATATTCCCCAAAATAATATTTTAAAATTAATCTTGATTAAGGCGCGTGTAATAAATTCGGACGGAACTGTTACCAAATTGAAAGAGGATGATATTAAAGAAGGTGTTTTTGATGATTCTGATGTAAAGTATAAGTATTTTGCTCTTGAAGGTATTGAAATCGGAAGTGAAGTTGAATATTTATATAAAATTAAAAAAGAACCTGCTTACAATGGGTATTCAGTTGTTGTTCAAGACAATAATATTAAATATAATTATGAATTTGATGTTATTGCTCCGCCAAATTTGATCTATAAATTTAAATCTTATAACGGTTTGAAAGAATTTACAGAAGATACAACTGTAAATGAAGAAATTAATAAATGGTCTCTAAAGTGTGATACTGTTGATGCTGTAACTGAAGAAATATTTTCAAACTACGATAATGATGTTATGAGATTTATGTATAAATTAGACAGAAATTTATACGGTAAATCGGATATAATATCATACGGGCCGATTTCAAACTCATTATATAACAGAATATATACCCTTGATAAAAAAGAAACTAAAATCATTAATAAGTTATTGAAAGAAATACCGATTTTTGACAATGATACTGAAAAGACTGTCAGGTCAATTGAAAATTTTATTAAGAAAAATTTTGTTTTTTATGATTACTCAAATAAAGAATTATCCTTGTTGAACAGTATATACTTAAACAAGGCTTTTAATAAGTTTGGTGCGATAAAATTGTTTACAAATTTGTATAAAGAAGCCGGAATCAAGCATGAGTTTGTTTTAACAAATGACAGATATGATTTGAACTTCGACAAAGATTTTGATACCTATTTATATTTAGAAGATTATTTAATTTATTTTCCCGAATTAGATATGCTGTTGTCTGTAGCGAATACAGAATCAAGATTAGGTTTTATTCCTTACCGTTATATTTATAATTATGGTTTGTTTATAAAAGAAGTTTCAGTAGGCGATTTTTATACCGGAGTTTCAAAAGTTAAATTTATTCCGGCTAATGATTATCAAAAATCAGGACATAAAACGACTATAAATGTAACTGTTGACGATGATTTCTATAAATCACTGTTAGAAATTGAACAAGAGTTTACCGGATATTATGCATATTATACACAAACTGCTTATGACTTTGTAAAAGATGAAGAAAAAGAAGAAGAGATGTCAAAAGAATTTGTTAATATCTCCGGACTTGATGATGAAATTTCAGAATATAAGGTGATAAATAAGGGAGGAGTTAATTTTGGAGTAAAACCGTTGATAGTAACAGGAAAAATCGAAACCGATAAGTTAATAGAAGTTGCCGGTAAAAAATTTATTTTTAAAGTAGGCATGCTTATTGGAAGACAGCTTGAACTTTATAATGAAAAAGAAAGAGAATTGGATTTTGAATTTAATTACGCACATTTTTTAGACAGAACTCTTATATTAAACTTTCCGAAAGATTACAAAATAAATAATTTAGAAAGCTTAAAGATAAATGAACAATTTGTTTTAGACGGTGATACAGTATTTGGTTTTGTCTCTGATTATAAGCTGATTAATAATAATTCTGTTGAAGTAATAATAAATGAATGGTATAAAGGAATAAGATATGACAAAAAATATTTTGAAGATTATAAAAGAGTTATAAACGCAGCCGCAAACTTTAATAAAACAAGTCTGTTTTTAGTTAAGGAAGAGTAATTCTTCCGGCTGATTTATTATTTGCATAAAATTCTAATTGCTTATACCATTCTTCACCGAACTTTTTTATTAAGGGTTCTTTAAGGAATTTATATACAGGAATATTGTTTTCTTCTCCGAATAATTCGGCAGATCTACAGATATCCCAAACATCATAATTCACTGCATATAAAACGCCTAATTATATTGTTCTTGCAGGATAAAGCCAACAAGACATAGGTTTTCTGAATATAGTTTTTCCTTTAAAATATGCATTTTCAATCGCACAAGATGCTATACCTTTTTCATCAAAAAGAGTAAATGCACATTCTTTATCGTCAATAAGCATGGTTACGGTATCATGTTCCGAGTCAATATAATATTTACCGTTTTCTGCTATGGCTTTTCTTCCTTCATCTCTTAAAAACGGTTCTATTTTATGATATTCTTTATCTAATAATTTTATTTCATCGTCTTCAAGAGGTGCCCCGGAGTCTCCTTTCACACAACAAATCCCTTTACATACCTTAAGGTTGCAAGCAAACTTCTTTTCAATAATGTCATCGGAAATTAATGTGTTTCCAATTTGAATCATCTTTCAACTATAAATTTTCGTAC
>JAUVIG010000568.1 GCA_030592825.1 Chlorobiota bacterium
ATAATGCAGGCTATACTGTGGACTGAAAGCTTTTAAAAAAAATATAATTTATGATTTTTTCGACAATTGTAATTACGAAGAGTCAGGATGTCTGTTGCGTCGTGCCAAGTCCGTAAGGTGGGGATTTAATAAGGCGTATAAATATATTTAATGAAACACCTTTTAGCAAACCCGCAGGTAATCAATCCTGCTCGGTAAGGTTTGGTCAACTGCCGAAAGCGAGTTTTGCATAGTTGACAGAAATGTTAGCATGAAGCGTAAACAGTGACTGCCAAAGGTATAGTATTGAGCTTCGAAAACTGAGCCTTGTTGGTGCATTAACATTCAGAACAGTTGGTGCAATATTTTCGATAACATTATTGACAAGTATCGAAGAACCGACCGGAGTCTAAGGCTATATCAGAGGCAGATTGGTTTGCACGGGAACACGAGAGAGCCTCCCGCTTCCTCACGAAAATAGGGTTTAGAAAGGAAAATCCCGACAGCAAAATCCAAGTTTAACAGGAAAGTTCAATCTCCTGCTGTAACGATAAGAATAATGATTGAACCGTAAGAGGTATTATTAACGAGAGAAATCGAAGGAAATGAGAAGAGCGAAGGCAGTCTTAGCATCCCCATAGTACCGTTTGAAAGTCGGAAAATCTGTCCCAAGAAAGCCGATTAGTAGGGAAGGGAAAACTTGGAATAAGAAATTAATCTGAGGGATGCCTCAAATCGGGACTGTAATTGTGAAACATTAAATGTACCGGATACATGAAAGACATGTTAACAAAAGAATTACAGATAGCAGAGCGAGCAAGGAAACATAAGCAAGCAGCATTGACAAACCTTCAAGAGTTTATTGATGATGATTTTCTGCAATCAAGTTTTAAAAGTTTGAACAAGAAAAGTGTTTCAGGCAGTGATAATAAAACTTGGTATGATTATCAACAAGAAGCAGAAGACAGGATACCAAAACTTTTAGGTGAGTTTAAAAGCGGGAAGTATAAAGCACCGCCTGTACGCAGGGTGTATATCCAAAAAGGTAAAAAGGGGAAACGTCCTTTGGGCATACCTACCATTGAGGATAAAATACTTCAAGAAAGTGTGCGAAGTGTTTTAAATCCAATCTATGAAGAAGAATTTAAGGATTTTTCGTATGGATTCAGGAAAGGATATTCAGCACACCAAGCAATAGAATTTATGTTTAAAGAGGTAAGTTTCAAAGGTTTGCACTATATAATAGATGCAGATATTAAGAATTATTTCGGAAGCATAAATCACGGCATGTTGCGAAAATTCCTTGATTTGCGGGTGAAAGACGGAGTGATACGCAAGATGATAAATAAATGGCTAAAAGCAGGTATTATCGAAAACGGACAACTAAGTTATCCGCTTGAAGGTACGCCGCAAGGCGGGTTAATTTCGCCGCTGTTGGCAAATGTTTATTTACATCATGTGTTAGATGTATGGTTTTCAGAGGAGATACAACCATTATTAACAGGGAAAAGTTTTATAGTACGTTATGCAGATGATTTTGTTTTAGGATTTGAGAATGCTGTTGATGTAGAGCGAGTAATGAAAGTTTTACCTAAGCGATTTGAGAAATATGAGCTTGAATTGCATACGGAAAAGACAAAAGTTGTAAACTTAAACAGCAAACGAGAAGACGGCGACAGAAGTTTTGATTTTCTTGGTTTTACGCATTATCTTGGAAAAAGTCGTAAAGGCAACAAGATTTTGAAAAGAAAGACAAGTAAAAAGAAATTAAGTGTTGCACTTGATAAAATTCAAGATTGGATAAAAATCAATCGACATACAAAACTAAAAGAACTTATACTCGAAATAAATGTCAGGTTAAGCGGTCATTATAATTATTATGGTATTACTTTTAACAGTAAAGGATTAAACAGTTATTTTGAACAAGTTAAACGGATATTACATAAGTGGTTAAATAGGAGAGGAGGAAAACCGATTTGGAATTGGGAAAGGTATAATAAACTTATAAAAGAGTGGATGCCGCTATTCAAACCAAAAATCTATCATTCCTATCTGTCAGCGAAGCCGATTTGAGAGGAACCGTATGCGGGAAATCCGCTCGTGCGGGTCTGTGAGGGAGCGGTAAGGTAACGAACCGCTCTACTCGGAAATCTTCTATGATACTGCCGACTGTGGACTGCCAACTTTTGATAAAAATTTTTAAAAACAGTTGTTTATGCTGATTTGTTAGTAGCTTATGTATAATGAATTACAAAGCTTATTTATTCTTCAATATCCGGTTCATTACAACTTCGGTTTTTTCCTTTATTGCAAAAGTTTCTACAACAAGATCAGTTTTTTCATTAATGAATTTATCTGTACAACAAATTATTTTTAAGTCGTTTAGGATGGTTTCTGATAATTTAAATGCTTCGGACAGAATATTGTATTGATCAACTTCTGTTTTTTGCACTCCGGCATTTAAAAAATGTTTATATAAGATTTCTGCATCTTTAACAATATTGTAAATATCATTTTCTTCATATCCTGCATCTTTTACGGTTTTTGCAAAATATTTCAGATCAAAGAGGTAAACATATGCTTTATAGCTGAGTTCCGATAATGTAATTTCCATTTATCCGGTATTTAGTATAGTTTATTTGTTTGTTCTATAAAATTCAAAATTTCTTCTTGCCCGCTTTTGTCAACCGCAGAACTGATAATGTATTCAGGCATTGAC
>JAUVIG010000173.1 GCA_030592825.1 Chlorobiota bacterium
AAAAATCCTAATGAAGATAATACCGATATTTTTTTAATTACTCTTGATTCTGTAAAAAGAGCAGATATTACAGTAATGATAGGTGATGTGTTTGTAAAATGTTCAAACAGTTTACCTGAAGTTCAAATAACCATAAGAGATACAGAAACAAAAGAAGAACATCATGTAAAACCAAACCCGAAAAACAAACGGTTTATATTTATTGCTAAATGGGGGAAAACATATCAAATTTTTGCTACTGTAAATAATGAAATAATATTTACCGATAAGCTGAGCATTTCTTCTGATAATGCTCCTGAAACTATGAAATACAAATCAATTCGTTTAGATCCTGATTCAAATTGTAAATAAAACATTTTCCAAAGCATCTTTTGAGATTAATAAACTTAAAGTAAATTTGTAGCCAAATTAATCCAAACAAAACAATATGAAATTTTTTATAGATACTGCAAACCTTGAACAAATTAGAGAAGCACAAGACCTCGGAATACTTGACGGTGTAACAACTAACCCGTCCTTAATGGCTAAAGAAGGTATTAAAGGTGACGAAAACATCATAAATCATTACAAGACGATTTGCGAAATAGTTGACGGTGATGTCAGTGCTGAAGTAATCTCAACTGATTTTGAAGGTATGATAAAAGAAGGAGAAGCATTAGCTGCATTACATCCTCAAATTACAATTAAAGTGCCTGTGATAAAAGAGGGTATCAAAGCCATTAAATATTTTTCGGACAAAGGTCTTAAAACAAATTGTACATTAGTTTTTTCTGCCGGACAAGCATTATTGGCAGCCAAAGCCGGTGCAACTTATGTTTCACCTTTTATCGGCAGGTTAGATGACATATCAACCGACGGTGTAGCTTTAATCAAGCAAATTGTAGATATGTATAACTACTACGGTTATGATACACAGGTGTTGGCAGCTTCAATACGCCATACATTACATATCATCCAATGTGCCGAAGCCGGTGCTGATGTGGTTACCGCTCCTTTAAGTGCAATTTTGGGTTTACTTAAACATCCTTTAACTGATATAGGCTTGGAAAAATTTTTAGCGGATTATAATAAGTTGAACGGGTAAAAAAGGCATTATAACAATATCGATACAAATCACCGAAAGAGTTGAACTCCTCCGGAGTTCATGTTTGCGATGAGTTATATCCATAGGTTGCACCTATGGTTATTGTTGTATAACTCCTTCGGAGTTATTTCTTACAGAGATTATCAATTTTTTACTTTCTATTGCCGTTTTAAATATTTATCGAAATCTGCTGATAATATGCACAATATAAAATTCCCTACAAATGTTTGACAGTTAAAATACTGCGAAGCAGTATAACAATAATAACCGCCGGTGTACAACCGGTGGAAAATATATGAAAAACTCAATAACAACACCGAAGGTGTTGAACTTTCTGCGAAGATTTAAATTAAATTGCTTAAATCTCCCTCAATAAACCGCATTGCCTTTTCCTCATCCTCTTTAATGGTATTCTGTTCTGCTGTTTAATAATTCAAATAATTGTTCCTGTTTCCTTTTAAGCTAAAATCTTTTTGTTACTTTTTTAACTGATTGCGGATGTTTTATATTTTGTTTTTATTGTTAAACTTTATACAAATTTATCATTATTTGCAGGTGGAGCAAAAAACATCTCGTTCATTTTGGATTGCATATAGAAAAACAATTAAAAAACAGCTTATTGTCATATAATAATATTTCATTATATTAGCCGTTCGGGAAATGACATTTTATGACCAAAATAAATAAAATACTAATTGCAAACAGAGGCGAAATTGCTTTAAGAGTTATGCGAACGGCAAAATCTATGGGTATAAAAACCGTTGCTGTTTATTCTGAAGCCGACAGAAATTCACCGCATGTAAGATATGCAGATGAAGCTGTTTTGCTGGGTCCTCCGCCATCAATCGAATCTTATCTTTTGGGAGACAAAATCATAGATTATTGCAGGAAACTGAATGTTGACGCTGTTCATCCGGGTTACGGTTTTTTATCTGAAAAAGCAGAATTTGCACAAGCTGTAACAGATGCCGGCATTATCTTTATCGGCCCAAATCCGGAAGCAATAAGATTAATGGGAGATAAACTTCAAGCAAAAGATACTGTTAAAGATTATAATATACCAATGATTCCGGGAACGGATAAAGCCATTACTGATATTGAAAAAGCCAAAGACATTGCAAAAGATATCGGTTATCCGATATTAATTAAAGCAGCAGCCGGAGGTGGAGGGAAAGGTATGCGTGCTGTTTACAATCCGGAAGATTTTGAAGAGCAAATGAAAACGGCAGTTAATGAAGCAACATCTGCATTCGGTAACGGATCGGTATTTATTGAAAAGTTTTTTACTTCACCGAGACATATTGAAATTCAGATAATGGCTGACAGCCACGGAAATACGGTGTATATGTTCGAGCGTGAATGTTCTGTACAAAGAAGGCATCAAAAAGTTATTGAAGAAGCACCTTCGGCGATATTGACTCCCGAAATGCGAAAAATGATGGGAGAAACGGCCGTAAATGTTGCTGAATCTTGCAATTATGTCGGTGCGGGAACTGTTGAGTTTCTTTATAATGAAGGTAATTTTTACTTTCTGGAAATGAATACAAGATTACAAGTAGAGCATCCGGTTACGGAACTTATTACAGGTATTGATTTGGTAAAAGAACAAATACTGGTTGCAGAAGGAAAAGTCTTAAGTTTTAAACAAGAAGACCTGAAAATAAACGGTCATGCCATAGAATTAAGGGTATATGCGGAAGATCCCGGTAATGACTTTTTGCCTGATATCGGAAAACTTCAAAAATATAAAAAACCTGAAGGGCCGGGAGTGAGGATAGATGACGGTTTTGAGCAAGGAATGGATATTCCGATTTATTATGATCCGATGATTTCTAAAATGTGCACTTTCGGCAGAAACCGAGAAGAAGCAATTGAAAAGATGAAACTTGCCATTGATGATTATGAAATTGTTGGTATTGAAACTACATTATCATTCGGAAAATTTGTTATGAATCATGATGCATTTATTTCGGGGAATTACAGTACTGCCTTTGTCAGCAATTACTTTACACCTGAAAGTTTGCAACAAGATAATTCATCGGAAACTGAAGAAATTGCTGCTGTTATCGCATCAAGATTGTTCAAACAAACACATGATAAAAGCAATATAAAAATTGCTTCAACCGGAAATGCAAAATCTGCTTGGAAATTAAACAGGTTACAGTAATAAATGATCAATTATAATTCAAAATATTTCAGACACACAAAACAAAAATTTAAAAATTATGAAACATTTACTATTTATCACCTTCATTATCATTTCATTAAACAGCTATCCTCAAAATGAATCTTATATTGAAATTAAAGTTTCTGATACAATTTATTTAACTGTTGAAAAAATCATATATAAAGTAACAAATGAGGATAACAATAACAATGTTAATTTTAACTTCTTTCCTCAAGAAGAAAACCTTGAAGATGATATTTCCGAGTTTTCTGAAACAGAATTTGAAAAGTTTCTGAAAAAGAATAATATCCAATATAAAAAAGAACACAAAATTGATTATAATATTCCCGGAAATTTATTTGAGAATTATTATTTTACTTTAAATTCTGAAAAAGACTTATTGAAATTGGTTGAAACTTTAAAAGAGACAAACGGTATAAACGGAAAGATTGATGATATAGAACACGCATTTTCCGATAAGCAAAAAAAGGAACTGTTTAACAAATTATATTTGAAAGCAAAAACCGAAGCCGAATATTTGGCTGCTTCCTGCAAAACAGAGATAGGTAAACTGCTTCAAATTAAAGAGGAAACTTCAATTCTGGGTGATTATGAAGATTATTATAAAGAAATTTTTAAACAACCGAATTCACCGTTTAATTTCTTTGGTTTTAATATTGATCTTGAAAAGATATATAAAAGAACTCTTATTTTTCGATTTGAATTAAAATAAAAAAACTCGGATTTTACAAGAAAACCCGAGTTGTATCATGAAAGTTATATATCAATAATTAATCTGCTTTATCATGCAGATAGGAATTATTCTTATTTAATGAAATATCACCGTCCTCTTCTGAAAGTGTATATCTTGAATATTTACTCTTATCAGTATTATTTTCTTCTTTAATTTTTATTCCTTTTCTTTTGAATGCCGGAATATCTTCAAGTTCGTTTAAATTTGAAAGATAATTACTTATTTTCACCTCATTGCTTGATGTTATAGTTTGTTCATTTATTTCCGGTTTTGTAATTATCTCCTTTTCAGCAAATGCAAATTCTTTAACAGGCTCTTTATCTTCTTCAAAAATAATTTCTTTCAAAGTGTCATTTTCCTTTTCAATTTCAGCTTTTTTAACAGTTATTTTGGGTTCGTAATCATAATCTTCAAAAAAGTTATCTTCATCTTCCGGTTGCTCTGTTTTTCCTATTTCAATAACTGTAGGTTTAGTATCTTCATCTGAATGAGTTATTTTATCTGCGTATAATTCAGGAATATCATGTGAGCCGAATCCTGCTGCTATAACTGTTACAGCAATAATATCGCCTAAGCTTTCATCTACATTACTGCCCCAGATAAGATCAGCATTATCTCCGGTGGCTTTTTGTACATATTCGTTAATATAACTGATTTCATCAAGAGTTGCTTCTTCTTTACCTGAAACGATATTTAAAAGTAGATTTTTTGCCCCTTTAATATCAGTATTATCAAGCAGGGGAGAACTTAATGCTTGTTCAATTGCATTTTCAGCTCTGTCTTCTCCGCTTGCTTCACCTGTTCCCATTAATGCTATACCACTGTCTTTCATAACTGTTTTCACATCGGCAAAATCAACATTAATATGCCCTTCAACAGTTATTATTTCAGCAATTCCTTTAGCAGCAACCGTAAGAACTTCATCAGCTTTGCCGAGAGCTTCTCTGCCTCCTAAGTTACCGTAGATTTCGCGAATTTTTTCATTATTAATAACCAATAATGCGTCAACGTGTTTTTCCATTTTGCTTATTCCTTCAACAGCACTTTCAATTCGCTTATTACCTTCATATCTGAATGGTATTGTAACAATACCGACAGTTAAAATACCCATGCTTTTAGCTGCTTCAGCAATTACCGGAGCTCCGCCTGTTCCTGTGCCTCCGCCCATACCGGCAGTGATAAACACCATTTTAGTATTATTCCCGAGAATCGCTTTTATATCTTCAATATTTTCAATTGCGGATTCTCTGCCTCTTTCAGGTTGATTCCCGGCACCAAGGCCTTGTGTTAATGTTTTACCGAGTTGTATTTTTGTGCTTACAGGGCTTTTTTCAAGTGCTTGAATGTCAGTGTTTGTTACAATAAAATCAACCCCCTTAATACCTTGTCGATACATGTGATTAACGGCATTACTTCCGCCTCCTCCTACTCCGAGGACTTTAATAATTGATGAAAAACCGGCGGGCAGATCAAAGGGCAATAAATCTTCCATAATATTTGTTTTTATAAGTTTATTAAATTAGTAATAGTGTTGCATTGTTTCATTGTTAAAACTTGTGCTGAACTTGTTTCAGTATTGTTTAAATACAACAATGCAGCAATGTGTCAATTTAACAATGAAATCCAAATTTACAACAACCGACTAAGTCGGCTTTTATAAGCAATCAAAAAACGTATGTTATAATTCATCTATTTCAACATCTTCATCATCGAAGAAGTTCATAGCTGTTTGTTTAACACTTTGTGTAACAGATCCAAAAAAATCTTTAAAACTTTTTCCGCTTTTCTGTGATTTTTTCTTGCTTTTTCTTTTTCCTGCAAATGTATCGCCGTTGCTGCTAAATCCTAACATTACAAGGCCAACGGCAGTTGACAGTTTCGGGCTGTGTACTCTTGCTCCTCCGCTTGATGCATAATTAGCCGGTTTTGAAAGTTTTACATCCAGCCCGGTAATAAATTTCATCAATTGTTGCAAATTTTCCAATAATGATCCGCCGCCTGTCAGAGCTATACCTGCAGCTAACTTATCTCTGTATCCCGAATTAATGATCTCGAAGTTGATGATATTAATAATTTCCTCCATTCTGGCTTGAATAACTTCAGACAATTCACTAAGTGAAATTTCTTTTGGTTCTCTGCCGCTTATTCCGGGAATTACAGCTAAGCTGTCTTTTTTAGCAAAATCACTTAATGCCGTTCCGCATTCAATTTTTAATTCTTCGGCATGTTTATTTAATATTTGATATGCTTCTTTGATATCTTTTGTAATAACATCACCTCCAAACGGAATTACTGCTGTATGTCTTAAAACGCCGTCATAATAAACGGCAAGATCTGTAGTTCCTCCTCCAATATCAACCAAAGCAACTCCGGCTTCTTTTTCGTCTTCGGTTAATACGGCTTCAGCTGATGCAATTGGTTCCAGGTAGAGATTATTAACACTTATGTCAATTCTTTCTATACATCTTTTTATGTTTTTTGCAGATGTAATTTCACCGATAATTATATGATAATTTCCGGAAAGTTTTTTACCGTGCATACCAACAGGTTCAGAAACACCGTTTTCCATATCAACTTTAAAATTTTGAGGAATAACGTCAAGTATTTCTTCTCCGGGTTCAAGCGTGATGCTTTTGATTTCTTCGGTCATTTTATCAACATCTTCTTGTTTTATCAATTGATCATTGGAATTAATGAAAATCGAATGACTGTTTTGAATGCTCTTAATATGTTGTCCGGCAATACCAACATAGGCAGACGTAAACTTAATATCCGATTTTTTTTCTGCAATTTCTACAGCTTCTTTTATAGCTTTTGATACTTGCTCAATATTTTGGACAACCCCTCTCTTTACACTTTTTGGAGGAGTAGGAACAGTTCCTTTTGTAATAATCCTTACTCTTCCTTTTTCATCCTTTTCACCTGCCAAGGCTACTATTTTCGTTGTCCCAATATCAATTGCTGTTATTTTATCTCTCATAGTAACACGAATTTTTTATGGGTTTATATTTTATTTTTTGTACAAACAATTTGTCCTTTATATTTTAAATTAAAGTATTTATAGGTTCTCCAACCTTCTTCTTTCAATACATTTAAATACAAATGTTTTAAGTATCTTAATTTATTTTCATAATCATAAGTATCGCCCAATAAAACAATATGCTTACCTACTTTAGGTATAAGCTCATATTCACCTGTAGGTGTAACATAAATTTGTTCAATTTGAGCGCATAGAAAACTGTCATCGGAAATATACTTTGATAAAAGATATATATCTGCTAATGTTTTTGTTACAAGTGTATCATCATAAATGTTGATTGCACTATTATTATATATATATTTAAAATTACCGTTTGCTGCTACAACTCTGGCACTGCCCATATTTGACAAGGGTATAAATGCTCCGTCTTTATCAATATAGAAATTGGTGCCTGTTTCAGGAACAATTCTCACAATAGGAATCCTGTGTTCAATTTTAACAGATAAAACTCCGTTAATTTTTTTGTAAACCTCAGCATTCTTTATTGAGGGATGATTCTCAACTAAAGTTTCCAAATGCATAAGATCAACATCACTGATTGGTGAACCCAATAAGTTTTTATATTCTTTAAAAACGATATTTTTTACATCTTCTTTATCAATAATATAGGTGTTTGAATT
>JAUVIG010000593.1 GCA_030592825.1 Chlorobiota bacterium
AAAAGGGCCGTTAATAAATTCTTCAATATAATCGTCATAGATACTTTTATATATCAAATCATCATACAGGTATCTTATCAAAGGCCAAGTATGTGCTCCTTCGGGACCGGGATTACTATTATCCAAATTGAAAAAATTAAGGCTCAGATTACGCGGTTCATGCAAAAATGTTTCATTATTATCCCATGGTATCCATGTTAACAATCCGTTTGCCGGGGTATTATATAAGTAGAAATTATGTGCCATTAATCCGTATGTATCCCAGTTTTCCATAGTTGTATTTGCTGCCAACCATTTCAAAAATAAATCAACATTAAAAACAGCTTCCAAATCAGTTCGCCATTGTTCCGGATTTGATGTTCTTGTTTCGGATAATAAAGCATTTGTCATTTCTTTAACATCATCTAATGATGCTCCCGTGTTTGTTTTATTTACAAAAACCTCACTTGTTATTCGACTAATATCATTGAATTTTGCTCCTTCACCCTCCGGTTTATAACAATTTCCGCTACTGTTTCCGAATTGATTTATCAACATGGGACCGTCAAATATTATTTCAACCATAGTGTAAAGGCCGAAATATACAGAACCTTCACCAATATCAACGAAAATTCTGTAGAAAGCTGATTGAGGTGCCGGCACACCAAATGCTCTGTAAACATCTGTTGCAATTTTTTCGTGCATAAATGATACATCTTTGAAATTGTTTCCGAGAGACAATTGTCTGAATCCGTAAAATGTTTGTCCTTTTATGCTTTGATTTTCACCATCAAAGTGGTCAAATTCCAGCCTTAAAGGCAATTTCCCAATATCATTCATAAACGGATAACTTAAACTGGAATTGCCTTTATATCTGACACCTACATCATACCACTGTTTACCGTCACGGAAGACTTGACAAGGTACATAAATCGGGTTTATATTATCAAATCCATGACCGGACCCGGTTATTTCAAACAGATTATCTTGCATAGCTTTCCAATAATCTTTTTCAATAACAATATCTAATCTGCTTACCTTATCTTGCGGAAATACTGTTAAGTAGTCAGGCAAAGCATCAGAACTGTGTGTTTCTGCTGTCCAATCATCTAAACCGTATCCGGGATAAATTATTAGTTCTTTTCTGCATGAAAAAGAAAATATTAAGACAGAAATAAGTAACAAAAATATTTGTAATTTTGTTTTCATATTTTTAGTGTTAAAAAGAGATTTTAAAGTTTAAGCCCAAAATATGATAAGTTGCAGGAATGTTATAAACATTTGAATAGTTTTTAAATTCTTGTTCTATTCTGTAAAACATATTTAATCTAACAAACTTTTTAGTTTTATAACTCGTACCAATAGTAAATCTGACTTTTTGAAATCCCGGTTTTTTAATAACTTCATCAATATAATAGTCTGCACATGTTTCTTTTGCAAGGAAAATTTCAGAAGATAAATACGGATCAAACTTCCAATTCTTTATATTATAATTTCCTTTTAATCTGAATCTGTATTTCTTAATCGGATAATCATCTTCCGCATTTGAAGGCCTTATTTCACTTTTATTTTGGAATCTTAACCTACTGCTTAATTTCAACCTGTTTATTTTATAATTATATTTCAAATCAAGATTGAAACGTTGCTCATTAATAAATCCTCCCTCATCATTATTATCTCTGATAAATCGATATCCCAGTCCCAAACGCATGTTATTAATAATTTTGTAATCAATTGAACCTTCTGTAAAGAACATATTAAGATCAGATGAATTTTTATCAAACCTAAATTCTTGCGTTAAGTTTAATGATAGTTTTTTATTTAAAAGTTTTTTTTCAATACTTAAACCTGTCCAAGTTTCTAAATCACTGACAGTAATCGTATCTTGTGCTTTTAATGTAAACAATGATATTGAAAAAAGTATTGAAAATGCTGTCTTAGTAAAATAATTATTTCTCATTTTTTTATTAAACCAATTAAATTTTAAATTTTAGACAATAGTTTATTAAAAAGGTTTAATTGAAAATTCAGATTAAAATGTTTGCATCATTTTTGTTTTATCCGTTAATATTCATTTAAACATCAATTAAAAATGAATATTCGCCTAATAATCATTTGAATTTTTAAATATTATTATTATATTTATGGCATAAATGATAAGGGCGCCAAAATATTATATACTGTATAGATTCTATTTTTATGACAGTTCTAAAAGAAAGCCAACTGCAAAAAAACCCTTATCCGGGTATAAGAAGCTTTGAGATTGGGGAGAGTAATTTATTTTTCGGACGAGATGAACAAATCAAAGATCTTTATACAATTTTAAATAAAACACATTTTATCGCTATTACCGGTGCATCCGGAAGCGGAAAATCTTCTCTTGTTAAAGCAGGTTTAATTCCTGAGCTTCATCAAGCCTCTGATAAATGGTTGCATTATATATTCAGACCGGGAAGTAATCCTATCGGTAATTTTGCAAAAGCATTTTATGATACAAAT